>REDJ01000080.1 GCA_007693555.1 Bacteroidota bacterium | reverse complement strand
AAATCCTTTCACAGCCCGGATCATGATTTTTCATTTGATATGGATCTGTTTGGCAGCAGCAGTATTTTTCAATACATCAACCGCTGCTCAACAGGAGTAGGCAATAAAGCCCTGGCAGACTGGCTCAGCAATGAATACGCGCTTGACAATATACTTAAGAAACAGGAAGCCGGAAAAGAACTTGCACACAGAAAGGAGTGGTGCGAAAACCTTCGAGTGGAATTATTCAAAGGACGTATCAGCGATTTCAGTAAAGAACATCTTCCGGAAATAAAAAAAGTATTGTCGACACCCAAAAATCTGAAATTCTGGGTTTTCACTTCCTATACCATATTGATATTGTCTGTACTGGCAATTGTTTTTTTTCAAATACACCATCTCATTCTTTTCATACCCCTGTTATTGAACACCCTGTTAAATAATCGTTACGGGAAATTTACAAAAACCATCCGCGCGCAACTCGAGGGACGCGAAAATATACTCAGGGATTATTATTATATCCTTACTGGCTTTGAGAATGAAAAATATGATTCCAAATACCTGAATGAACTGCAGAAAGAATTAAGTCACGATAACATCGGTGCAACAAAATGCCTCCATCACCTTCAAAATCTGAGCAAAAAACTCGATTATTCCCTGGCTATGTTGACAGGATTGGTACTAAATATCATTTTGTTATGGGATATTATACTTTGCTGTAAAGTATCATCATGGTTTGAAAAATATGCAGAAAAAACGAAGCAGTGGTTTCAGGTTGCAGGTCACCTGGAAGCGCTCATGAGCCTTGCATGCGTAAGAAATAATCATCCGGAGTGGGCTGATCCGGAGTTTCACAGCAACGGATTTGTGTTAAATGGAAAAAATCTCGGACACCCTCTTATACCCCAAAAAGAGCGTGTCAATAATGATTTTTCCTTTAAAGAAAACTGCTTTATCAATATTGTTACAGGTTCAAATATGGCAGGCAAGAGTACCTTCCTTCGAACCGTGGGTGTTAATATAATCCTGGCCAAAGCAGGTTCGGTAGTATGTGCCGAAAAGCTTACTCTCAGTCATTTTCGTATCGTGACCTATCTAACTATAACTGATTCTCTTACAGAAAACACATCCACCTTTTACCGTGAAATACTGCGTTTAAAAAAGATTCTGGAAATCGTCCGCAAAGACAACAATGTGCTTTTGTTGCTTGATGAACTTTTGCGAGGCACCAATTCTGCTGATAAGGCCCGCGGAAGCATGGCCATTATCAGGGAATTGATCAATCACAAAGTCCCGACCATCATCGCAACACATAATCTTGAGCTTGCGAATATGCAAAAAGAATTTGAGGAAGAAATTAAAAATTATTTCTTCGATATAATTATTGATAAAGACAGTACGATGAAGTTTGATTACAAACTAAAGTTTGGTGTTTGCAATACCTTCAATGCTTCGCTTTTGTTGAGAAAAATCGGAATCGATGTGGGTGAATAAAAAATTATTCAGCCTTATTATTTCTCAAAATGAGGAAGATATTCTTCCAGTCCATAGGTTTTGCACATTCCGCTGAATTCTTCAAATAGTGCATCATTGAATGGTACCCCTTTGTCTTTTCTTTCCATCCAGGTATCGTGTTCTTTTTCTCCTGCGGTGTAAATCCTGTTTTGACCCGGCATTTTTCTGGAGGCGCGCAGGTCACGAAGTATATTACCTGTAATTTGCTTAAAACTATCGGGCTCGGTGAAAGAACTGATATCAATGGCAATGAAAAAATGACCCAGCGGATAGGGAACTTTTTTTCCATCCTTGATACCCATGAGCATCTTCATGTAAGCACCCTGTTGCAATGCAGCAGATAAAATCTCTACAACAGTAGCATAACCGTAACCCTTATAACCGCCGGTTTCTTCTCCAACACCACCCAGAGGAGTAAAGGCTGCACGGCCGGCTATGAGATCTTCCAGTACTTCTTTGGAATTGGTTTTTGACTCTCCGTTTTCATCAATTACCCAACCCTTGGGCATCTCTTTCCCCTGGCGGGCGTAAACTTCTACCTTACCGCGCTGAGTAATGGATGTGGCACAGTCAAGCAGGAAGGGGAAATCCTCATCAGAGGGCATTCCAAAGGTCATAGGATTGGTTCCAAGCATATTCTCAACACCAAAAGTGGGAGCAATGGAAGGACGTGCATTGGTCCCTGTGATCCCAATCATATCTTCCTTAACAGCCATCAAAGGATAATAACCTGCAAAACCGTAATGTGTTGAATTTCTGACGGCAACCATACCCATCCCGTATTTCTTTGCTTTTTCTATGGCCAGTTGCATAGCTTTATAAGAGATAACATGCCCCATTCCATTGTGCCCATCCACAACTGCTGTTGCAGGGGCTTCCTTTACGATTTCAAATTTTGTAACCGGATTCAGAATGCCATCATTGATACGGTCAAGGTAAATAGGCTTCAGACGGTTTACACCATGCGAGTCAAAACCCAGTTTGTCAGCCCATACAAGCACATCTGCAACAATTCTTGCATCGTCTTCAGGTATTCCGGCTTTCCCCATTACTTCTACCATAAATTTTTCAATCACTTCGAAAGGAATAAATCTCTGTTCCATAATTTTTTGTTTTAAAAATGAATATCTCTGTTATAATGAAAATGTGCTGCTGTATCAAAAATAAATATTAAATCTCAGAAATCAAAAATCAATATATCTAAAGCTTGTTAATAAATGTAATCATCTGGAAAATGTTTGAATTGCTTTATATATAAAAAAATTGTAGGTTTGTATCATACTTTGTTTCATGCCAAACAATTACTCTTTTAAGAGTAAAGAATTCATCAGAAAACAATTTATTTAAGTAATTGGCCTGATGGAACTTGCATGAATTATTTTCATTGCCTTATTGAACCGAAGTGCTCATGCAAGTTTCATTTAACTGAAATGATTGAATCAGATGGAGTTTAAGTATGATTTACTTAAAAAACAGGCACGGTCATGGTATTTGCTGTTTTTTGGATGGTTTATAAGTATTTTTTCCATTTACTTTGATTTGATGGTGGATGGCGACCTGTTTAAATTCATTGTTTTTTTTCTCATCGGAATGCTTATGATATTCCGCGGGTATGGTTTTCCACTGGAAAGGTTATTTGGTAAAAAATATATCCATATTACTGCTGATAACCTGCGACTAAAACCCAGACTAATGGAAAAAGAAAGGCAGCTAAATTGGGGTGAAATTAATACGGTGCAATTGTGGCCCGGAAAGATGGTTTTATTTACTAAAAACAATGGTAGTCAAAGTATCGATATCAGCAAATTGGATCAGAGTATACGACACAGTATTTTAGATTCCATAGCGCAAATTACTGAGCAAAAAGGCATTAAAACAGTAAAACATGGCTATGTAGGACAAATGTAGTGAACTCTTTTTCCTTTAGGGGCGTTAGTTTATTGTGCAGATTTTAGAATTAACCTTTAAAATATAAAGTTATGGCTAAGACAAAAGAATTGATAGGACTTATTGTTGGTTTTGCTGCCGGAACATTCTTAGGAGCTTTGTTTGTTGGAGCAGACAAATCAAAAACCAGTAAGAAAAAAAAGAAAAAAGAGAATGAAGCTGAAAAAGAGTCTGTTGCAGACTAAATATATTTCATGCTTCATGATCTTGCTGGTAAATGTTTTTTTGGTAACAGCCTAAAAAGGTAATCATGGAAAAAGCACAGAAAGTGGGATTGGAAATTTATCGGTTTTCCAATCTGAGCCGCTATTTAGAGATTGATCATTTCATTTCGAGCCGGGCAGGTGGCTACAGCAAGGGTCCTTTTCAATCCCTGAATACCGGATTTCATGTGGGAGATAATGACTGGATGGTACTTCAGAACCGAAAAAAACTGGCGCAGGTTTTGGGTGCAGAGCTAGACCAGTTTACATTCTGTAATCAAACCCACAGCTGTAATATAGCCGTAATCGACAATTTCTGGAAGGGCTCGGGAAGCACCGATTTCAGTACGGCTATTCCCAATACCGATGGCCTGGTTACAAACAATCGCAAAATTTTTATTACCGTACAAGTGGCAGACTGTGTTCCTATTCTGCTTTATGATCCTGTAAAACGCGTCGTAGCTTCTGTTCATGCCGGATGGAAGGGAACTTTAAGAAAAGCATTGCAAGCTGCTGTCAGGCAAATGATGCATACTTTTGGCACCAACGCTTCAGACATTATTGCCGGCATAGGCCCTTCCAACGGACCTTGCTGCTACGAAGTAGGTGAAGATGTTAAATCCGAAACAATTAAAAGCCTGGGAAATACAAATCAAATCCTGAAAGAACACCCTGAAAAAAATAAATATATTTTTGACCAATGGCATGCCAATTTTCTTCAGCTCAAAGAGTGTGGAGTTCCGGAAGGCAATATTGAAATTGCAGGTATTTGCAGTCAATGCCACTCCGATACATTTTACTCATCCCGTTTTGATAACGGTATCACAGGCAGATATGCAGCAGGTATAATGATCAGGTAAATTCATTTTACAATTATTTTATTACTTTACCACTGATTCATATTTTATATGTTAATACATTTGTTTGCCAAAATCATCATTTAAAACCTAAACTAAAACTTCATTCAGGTTACCATGAAGCAAAAACTTTTAACGAGATTTTTACAATACATCAATATTGATACACAGTCCAATCCTTCTTCAGATAATACTCCCAGCACCAAAAAGCAATTTGATCTTGCCAAAGTGCTGGTAAAAGAACTGAAAGAATTGGGACTGAAAGATGCACATATGGATGACAAATGCTACATAATGGCTACACTGCCACCCAATATAGATAAAGACGTTCCTGTAATAGGATTTCTGGCACACATAGATACCTCACCTGATATGTCAGGAAAGGATATAAAGCCCCGGATTATTGAAAATTATGACGGACAGGATATCTTACTAAACCAACAAAATAATCTTTACCTCAAAGTAAATGATTTTCCTGAGTTAAAGAAATACATAAGGCAAACCCTCATCACAACCGATGGTACTACTTTACTGGGAGCTGATGATAAAGCGGGTATTGCTGAAATTATCACCGCTGTTGAATACCTTGTCAATAATCCTGAAATCAAGCATGGTACCATAAAAATCGGTTTTACACCAGATGAGGAGATAGGAAAAGGTGTTGACCATTTTGATGTGAATAAATTCGGGGCAGATTATGCCTATACCATTGACGGCGGTGAGGTAGGTGAAATTGACTATGAAAACTTCAATGCTGCATTTGCAAAAATAAGAGTCCAGGGAAGAAACGTACATCCGGGTATGGCAAAAAACAAAATGATCAACTCCATGTTAGTGGGAAGCGAGTTCAATGATATGCTGCCTGTTTTTGACCGGCCCGAATTTACCGATGATTACGAAGGATTTTTCCATCTTATTAAGTTTGATGGTACGGTTGAAGAATCCACTATGCAATATATAATAAGGGATCACAACCGTGATTTATTTGAAAACCGCAAGAAAATGATCTACTATGTGGCTGACTTTATCAATAAAAAATATGGTGAGGGTACTATTACCATTGAAATGAAAGACCAATACTATAATATGCGTGAAAAGGTAGAACCCGTTTACCATATCGTGGAAATCGCCGAGAAAGCTATGAAAGAGCTTGATATCAAACCCATTATCAAACCTATCAGGGGAGGAACTGACGGTTCAAGATTGTCATATATGGGTCTGCCCTGCCCCAACATTTTTGCAGGAGGACATAATTTCCATGGTAAATATGAATTTATTCCACTGGAAAGCATGGAAAAAGCTACACGTGTTATACTAAAAATCATTGAGCTTTACGCAAATAAATAATACCGGATTTTAAGTTATGGGGTTATTGGGTTATTAAGGTTATTAGGTTATTAGGTTATGCTAGATTAATTTTCGACTTTTAAAATTTTATTTAATAATCAATCCCCAAACAATCCCCCAGGCCCCCTTTTCAAAGGGGGATTAAACCGACTTAAGCTTATAATTTACACATCACTTTCAACTCTTCAACCCATCAATCCCGAATCGCTACGCTCTCGTGCTCCCGTATCCTTTTAGTCACGGGATTTCACTTTGTTCAACTTTTAAACTCTTAAACTCTTAAACTTTTAAACCCATCAACTAACCCTTATACCCCACTGCTCTTTCCAGGTTGAGCACACCTTCCATCTTGGTATCATTGAAATAGGTACGGGCAAGATTCGCTTCCAGGACATCTGCACCGGTAATATCGGCGCCAGAAAGATTTGACTTGAAGAAATTGGCGCGGGTAAGATCAGCATAACTTAAATTGGATTGTGATAAATCGGCCCGGGTAAAATCGCAATCAATTGCGGAAACTTTATTCAGATTGGCATTTTCAAGATTCGCATCAGTAAAGTCAGCTTCATTAATTATTGCCTGGTTTAAATTGGCACGGGCAAGCACGCTGCCTTCAAACGTAGCGCCTGTGAGTCTGGCGCCTGATAAATCTGCATTGGCCAGAAATGCTCCTGACAGGTTAGCTCCTTCAAGATTAGCACCCCTAAGGTCAGCTTTTGAAAAATTGGCACCGGAAAGATCAGCTCCTGCAAGAACGGCTCCTGCAAGTGATGCACCGCGCAAGTTTAAAGGACGATAAGCATCACCCACCGAGCTCTGGGCTATAAGCAACCATAAATCTTTATCAGTGAGCAGCCTGTTATTTTCCTCATTCATAAATCAGAAATTATTAATTTATCGCACAAATTTATAACAATTGTTGATATATAGCTTATTTTTTTAAACTAAATGAAAATTATTTAAAATTACAAAGCTAAATAAATTTTCAATTTAATAGATTTTTTTTTATATTTAGGGGAGTAAATTATTTGTTTAAGAGAAATAATCTTTCTTTAATTTTCTCCCAATGGAATAGGCATCTCCCACTTTTTTGCCCAGTTTCCTGTATTCACGGGCACCACCGATATATATGAGAGGATTGCAGGCTTCTGCGATAAATGAGCCTGGATTTTCAACATCTCTCAGTTTGTCTGTATCCATATGCACTTCCAGTATTTCACCAATAAAGTGATTGGTACGTCCTACAATGGTTGAACTTACAAGCTTGCATTCTATATTCAGAGGACATTCTTTGATTATAGGAGAGCTGATATGGTTGGAAGGCAATTTGGTCAATCCGGTTTCCTTAAATTTATCAATTTCGCTTCCGGAAGTTATTCCGCAAAAATCTGCTTCCACCATAATATCAACACTGGCTATGTTGACACTAAAGTTTCTGTTTTTCAGGATTTCATCTCCCGAGTACCCCCTTGTTCCAACCGAAATTCCCAGGGTGGGCGGTGCACTGGTAAGAAGACTTACCCATGCAATGGTTACAATATTGGCGTTATCCATATTGCCGGTTACTACAAGTGTGGTGGGCATGGGAAAAAGGATTTTCTGGGGTCCGAATGATGTTTTCATATCTTATGCTGGAATTGTTAAAAACATCGCAAATTGGCAATTCTTAATGAAATAAAAAACCGTAAAAACCCCGAAATATGTCGGGTAATTTTATCAGAATATAGCGTAATGTCCTATGCGGAGTGATGAATTGGCCATGAGGGTATCTATTAGAAAATGCTCCTTTATGAAAAAATTCTATAGTTTCTTAGGAGAATCCTTACCTGTCATCATAACTTTTCAAGAAATTCTTCAGCAGCTTTTAAATGCTGATTTCGCTTTTCTTCCGGCATTTTGTCGAAGGATTTTACAAGCATTCCCATACGTGGATTTTTGTTGAAGAACTCACGGTGCTTATCCATAAAACGCCAGAAAAGCCCATCCCAAATCTTCTGCCACTCCCCTTTTTCAAAATCACTCATTTTCATCAGGTAATTGCTACCACTGATATAAGGTTTGGTGGCAAAAATACCTCCGTCGGCAAACTGGCTCATCCCATATACATTGGGCACCATTACCCAATCGTATGCATCTATAAACATTTCCATAAACCATTGGTAAACATCATCGGGGTCAAATTCGCACAATATCATGAAATTACCTAATACCATAAGTCTTTCAATATGATGACAATATGCAGTATCCAATACCTTTTTAATCACAATATCCAGAGGTGGTATCCCGGTTGAGCCATCATAAAAAGAGGATGGAATCTTTCTTGAAAATCCCCAGAAATTACGGGTACGTTCCTCCCTGCCTTTCAGCTGATAAATGGCTCTGATAAATTCTCTCCAGCCTGTAATTTGTCTTATAAAACCTTCAAGGGAATTGATGGGTATCTCGTTTTCAGAAGCATATTCAAGGGTTGTTTCAAGAATTTCATCCGGTGTTAAAAGACCTGCATTCAAAAGCGGGCTCAGAACACTGTGATGAAGTATACTCTCCCGGGCAACAATTGCATCTTCATAGGCCCCGAAATCGGAAAACCGTACCTTCAAAAAATCTTTCAACCACTTGCGAGAGGCTTCAAATGTAACCGGATAAACAGGCTCCTTTGTTAGCTGACCATAATTGTCTGCAAAAAACTTTTCAACATATGCATTAGCCTCTATTTGAAAATCATTTTTTTCGGGAAATTTTATTGCCGGTGGTTTTTTGCCTTTGGGATATTTTTTTCGGTTTTCTGCATCAAAGCTCCATTTACCGCCAATGGGTTTATTATCTTTATCAATTAAAATGTCACGCGATTTTCGTTGGTCAATATAAAAATCTGTCTGAAAAAACTTTTTCCTGTCACTGAAATATTTTTCCAACTGTCTGGTAGTATTTAGAAATTTGGGATTATCATATTTTCGTGTTTTTATATTGGCATCTCTGCAGGCTTTTTCAAGGCGTCTTTCCAGCCAGTCATCAACCGGTTCGATGTAATAAATTTCCGAAACCTTTTGCTTCTTTAAATGCTGAATCAATTTCTGAACATCACTTTCATCTTTATCATAGTCAATGTAGCTTACTTTGGCCCCCTGATTTTTCAGGAAGTCTTCGTAAAATCTCATACCGCCTCTATGAAAAGCAATCTTCTGCTTATGAAACTTATACTGTTTGAAGTATAAAAACTCTTCTACCAGGAATACCTCATATTTCTTTACAGGTAAGGGTGATTTTTCAAATAACTGATCGGGGAATATAAGATTAATTGCGCTCATTATTTATCAGGTTTTTGTTTTTTCTGCATTTCTCACTGCAATATATTACATTATCCCAGTCTCTTTCCCACTTTTTTCTCCAGTTAAAGGGCAACCGGCATACCGGGCAGTTCTTAAAAGGAAGATTTTCCTTTTTCCTCATTTTGTTCACCAGACCAGCTGTTTTTCGCACTTTTTCCAGAATTTAAAAAATGAAGGGAAATATCCTTTTATATCAAACATCCATTCTCTGCTCTCTTGTGTTCCTTTGTAATGTCCATTTAACGGATGTTCCTTATAATAAACATCCGAAAGTTGATATTGATTTATTAGCTGGGAAAACTCACCGGTAAAAATCTGTATGCCTGGGATATTGCGGGCCAGATCAAGCATGAATTGAATATTCTTTTCTGCCACCGGATAATCCCTGAAATGTGAAGGCTCAAGCAGTAATACCCTGTTTACATTCTCATCTTTTTTCCATAAGGGGTCAAGATTATAGTAATTATAAATGAGAACAGGTTTTTGAGAATTAAGGTTTAGTTTTTCTGAAGGAGGCAATTCGGTGGTAAGTTCAGGCATGCAATTTTCCTTCAGTTCTTCAGGGGTATTCATATTTTCAAATTTATCATAAGGAACATCCAGAAACGTATGGCGTTGTACCGTATGGCAATATTTATTTAAATTTTCCTGGTTGGCATAATACTTTTTATTGCTGAACGCACCGGCTACCCATTGCCAGCTCAATGCATTGCTGGCCCAGTCTCCATCCAGCAGATGATAATACATCCAGCGTGCAGGATTTTTCCAGTGACTTCCACCCAGGTTGCAGGCCAGCGAAGCCACATACATGCGAAGATGATTATGAAGGTATCCGGTTTCATAAAATTTGCGGATGTTTTCATCAATTGCCTGAATGCCCGTGGTTGCATCTAATATGGAACATGGCATAAGTTTGTTGTTTACCCCTGATTGCTCATTCTTTACATCCTCATTAATTTGATCACCAATAGCCATCCATACATTTTGAAAATAATCACGCCATGCAAGTTCCTGCAAAAACTTAAGAATTTCCCTGGGCTGGTAATTGCGCTTAAGAGTGTGTTGCATAACAAAACGTGTAGAAATTACACCGCGTGAAATATAAGGTGAAAGACAGGTAACTGCTCCGTCAATAAAATTCCGGGTATGTCCGTAAGCTATGGGATCGATTTCTTCAACCTTTTTGAGAATATCTTTGTAATCAGTGGGAAACATTTTTATTTATTTGAAAAATGACACAAACTATATATTCCAAAACATATTTTTATTTATTTTTCCTAATAAACAATACGCCGACTTTAAAGTTTTTTTTAATTTTCAGATATTTAATGGAATTCGCAAAACAATAAAACTATTTTTATTTAAAAATATATTCGCCTTATAGATTTTTTCTTATATTTGGCAGCATCAAAACACAAATAACAAAGACAGCGAACAGTTAACAGTAAATTAAAAACAACCTATGACACAAAAAGCCGAAGTTATCCGGGTTCACCCTCCGGATGTAAGTATTTATGGTATAAAGGACACACCTGAAGTTTTTTATAACCTATCTTACGAAGAACTTTTTAAGCACGAAACTGATCCTTCCCTTAATGGATTTGAAAAGGGGTTTGTTACCAATCTGGGGGCCGTAGCAGTGGATACTGGTATTTTTACAGGCCGGTCGCCCAAAGATAAATACATTGTGCGGGAGAGTTCAAGCAAAGACAATATCTGGTGGGCAGGCCCCAAGGCAAAAAGATCCGATAATAACCCTATAACCAAAGAGATTTGGGAAGAACTTCGCGAAACCACCCTTAGCCAGTTTCATGGTAAGAAGCTGTATGTAATGGATGCCTTTTGCGGTGCAAATGAAAATTCGCGCCTGAAAATCAGGGTAATTACCGAAGTAGCATGGATGGCACATTTTGTAAAGAACATGTTTATCAGGCCCACTGAAGAGGAACTGATAGACTTTGAGCCCGAATTTGTGATGCTCAATGCATGCAAAGCTGTAAACGAAAACTGGGAAAGACAGAACCTGAATTCCGATGTGTATATTGCCTTCAATCTGAAGGAAAAAATGTCGCTGGTTGGGGGCACCTGGTATGGGGGTGAAATCAAAAAAGGATTTTTCTCCATCATGAACTATTACCTGCCACTTGAAGGAATGGCATCCATGCATTGCTCAGCCAATATGGGTAAAAATGGCGATACAGCCATCTTTTTCGGGCTGTCAGGCACTGGAAAAACAACTTTGTCAGCCGATCCCGACCGCTATCTTATCGGTGATGATGAGCATGGTTGGGACGATGAAGGAGTGTTCAACCTGGAAGGTGGATGTTATGCCAAATGTGTTAATTTAAGCAAGGAAAAAGAACCCGATATATACAATGCCGTCAAGCGCGATGCCTTGCTTGAAAATGTGGTTTATAATCCTGAAAATGGTGAGATCAACTTTTATGATACCACCAAAACTGAAAACACGCGGGTGTCCTACCCCATCTATCACATCAATAATATTGTAAAACCGGTAAGCAAAGGAACACATCCCAAAAAGATCATTTTCCTTACGGCCGATGCCTTTGGGGTTTTTCCGCCGGTATCAAGGCTAACGCGTGAACAGGCTATGTATTATTTCCTTAGCGGGTTTACCAGCAAACTCGCCGGAACGGAGAGGGGTGTAAAAGAGCCCCTGCCCACATTTTCATCAGCCTTCGGGGCAGCTTTTCTGCTGCTTCACCCAACTGTGTACGCCCAGCAACTGGCTGACAAAATGAAAAAGCATGGTGCCACTGCTTACCTGGTAAATACAGGCTGGATTGGCGGAACTTACGGAGTTGGGCACAGGATAGATCTGGAATCAACCCGCAATATAATTACCGCCATACTAGATGGATCACTTGATAATGCCAAAGTGGAAGAAGTTGCACCCTTCGGGCTAAGCATACCTAAAGAAGTAAAAGGAGTTGATTCATTCATCCTCAATCCCAGGAATACATGGAAATATGAAACACAGTATAATAAACAGGCTGAAAAACTTGCAGACCAGTTTATAGATAACTTTAACCAGTTCCTTGATACTGAAATAGGACAGCGCCTGGTAGCTGCCGGTCCGCAGAACCGCTTCATGAAACAGTATTACGGTTACTATGAACAACATATTGAAAGACTTGAAAAGAAACATCATGAAGAGATACGCAGGCTCAAAGACCAGATATATATCCTGCAAAATGCATTCAGTGATTATGTATCATTCAATTCTATCAATTCTGATTATAAGATAAGGAAGCTGCACAGATATATTCCCATCGTATCGTGGTTTGATACAAACAATGAGGATGAAAGTACCAACTGCCATAATGTTGTATTAAAACTTACCAAGGCAGTAGGTCTGAATGCTTACAGCCATGAAGAAATCCGACATGGCTACAAGGAAGTTATGACCCGCACCCGCGACGAAATTTCCACCCGCGAAATGTATGGCATAATTGAGGAAATACAAAACTGTTTTAATGGTGGTTTATGTAAAAACGAAGATTTAATGAGTACACGAAATGATTTGATGGAAGTTACTGAAAATGTACCCAATTTTACTATTAAAATTGGTTCGTTGCTCCTGGTCAAATTTACCGATGAAGACGATAAGAGCAAATTTATTGTGAAGAAGCTGCCCATTTCAGGGCTGATACATCTGGATAAAAATCCTAACCTCATCAATCATCCTATGCAGTTGATCGAGGAAATTCAATATTTTTAAGTTAACTTTGTAATACCGGCAGTGGTAATTCCGTAACGTAAACCTTTTTCTCTGCTTGCACAAGAATCATACGTGGAATTATCCTGCCGGTTTTCTTTTACCATTCTTTACTTTTCTCCAAAAAAGTTTTCATATGTTGTAAAAAGTTGTATTTTTGACTGTTATTTATTAATTTTTATGAATTAATTACTTGAATTATGGAAACCGGTACTGTTAAATTCTTTAATGAGAAAAAAGGTTATGGATTTATTCTTGATGACAAATCCGAAAAAGACGTGTTTGTGCACCACTCAGGATTAATCGACAAAATTGCCAATGATGACAAAGTTGAATTCGAACTGGCAGAAGATGAGAAGGGGCAAAAGGCCATTAATGTAAGAAAAGCATAAAGATCTTTTACCCGGTTTTTTAAAAGTCCCGCTACAAAAGCGGGACTTTTTTATTTATATGTAACAGGGCCACATAAAGTGCCACCATCACTTTTCTTAAAGATTTTCCAGATCAGGTTTTATATAACGAAAATCGTCAGGAATCAAAGGGTTATCAAGAACGAACATCAATCGCTTATCAAGGTTGAGCTGCTCTACAATATTACCGTAATGATGGTCAAAAATGGAATCCAGTGTTCCGGATGCGATAATTTTCTGAAATCCGGCTTCGATACGATCAGCCAGCTGGGGTAATTGGGGATTTATATAAAAAACCAGTGGAAACTGGTAAAACAGTAAGATATTTTCATCAATGATTAACCCTTCGTGTTTTGATGCCCTGTTCTCAAAAACACCCAAAACTTCGTTGGCCCCATAAGCGCTGTAGTCAAACAAGCCAGACTGCAACCTTTCAAAAATATCATCAAAACTGCCGTCTTCAACTACATTGTAATCGTTATGCCTGAAAATATCGGCATCGCTCCAGGTAAGGGGAATACCATGCTTCAGTTTCTGAAGATATTCGGCATTGCGAATTTCACTGAACAGCCCTGCATCTTCCTGCCGGATGATGGGAATCCGATAGCCCAGCAAATTTTTTGTAAGTAGATGAGGAATCACAATCTTATCCTCTTTGGTAAATTTCTGGTTGCCTGCAATGGTTACAAACAGGTCGTGACCCTTTTCGGTAAATACCAGCGATTCTTCATCGCCCGGGTATTCATCCTGATTTTCATCGATTTGCCAGGGACCCCAATCTGCTTCTGTTGCTTCCATAATGGCATCCAGCACCTTGCGCTCATAAACTTTACGTGCCTCCGAACGGTTTCCATTCCAGAATTTTACAATAGTGGTTTCCTGTGCTGCAGGTTCAGATGATTCCTTACTGGTTTTTCTTCCGGAGCATGCTACCAATACAAACGCTGCAGCCACTACCGGCACAATAATTAAAAATATATTTGGCATGACAGATAATTTTTTTGATTTAAGATTCCGATTCTTATTTTTCATATTATTGATTTTAAAAGATTAATATGAAAAGTACATAAGCAAATTACTTTTCATATTTTTTTATCGCTAAATTAAGGATTTTTTTATCAGTTGCGGAGTCACTTAAAGTGGCCCCGTCACTTATCCCCGGATCATCAGATCACTCTAATATCCAGTTGCCTTGTTAGTTTATCCTTATTGAGTTTTGCATAATCAAAACTCAGCAGTATAGCCATAAAAATCATAACAAAACTTCTTTAACATTTAATCAATCCGGTAATGAATTCGATTATTGTCCGCAGTTCATAATATCCTGCCGTTACCTTTTTATTCGTTTCCACATATATATTCTACCAATGCAAACACATTCATATGGGCCACAATTAAAATAAGTCCACTGGGATTGGCCTGGCTCAAAGACTGTCATCATGTAATTCCATGGCAGAGTATATCTTGAGCTTAATGAGCATATCCATTAAACGCATCATGGAATAATATTTAAAGATACCGCAGCAATGGAAAGATGCCCGGTGAAAAAAATAAGCAACTTCAATCCCTGCAGTAAATCAGCGGTTTATACCACCATATTTTTCGCGTTGCTCCCTCATTATATTCTCTGATACCAGGAAAATGGCCGGTTTACCTGATAAGGGATTGTTTTGGGTAACCACTACGGTTTTATATACGTCTTCAATATTCTTATAGTTTAGCACTTCCTCAGGGGTTCCCTTGGTGAATATTTCTCCCTTGTCCATCATGACCAGGTAGTCACAATACTCGGCAGCCAGATTCAGATCGTGGATAATCATAATTACTGTAAGACTGGTTTCATGGTTGAGCCTTTGGATAAGATTAAGAATCTGCACTGTATGAGAAATGTCAAGATGCGAGGTGGGTTCGTCGAGCAAAAGTAATTCCGGTTCCTGAGACAAAGCCTGGGCAATGGCAGCCAATTGTTGCTCGCCACCGCTGAGCTGGGTCATCAACTTGTTGCGGTGTTCATAGATTCCGGTAAGTTGCATGTACTTTTGTGCAATTTCATGGTCGTTCCTGGATTCAAAGAACTGGAACATTTCCCGATAGGGAATACGTCCCATCAGCACATAATCTTCAACGGTAACATTGGCCACATCAGGAAATTGTGAAACCACCGCCATACGTTGTGCTTTCATGGCAGGCTTTAATTTGCTCAGATCAGTGGATTGCAACCACATTGATCCGCTCCTGAGAGCCAGGATCCCGGAAATTCCTCTGAAAATAGTAGTTTTGCCCGATCCATTGGGGCCGATAATACCTGCAAATTCCCCCTTTTGAAGCGCAAAGTTGATTTCTTTCAAATGAAACCCACCAGGATATCCACAGCACATCCTTTCTATTTTCAAATATTCAGATTCCATATTTCCGGGTTTTTCGCAATTGGGTCAACACAATAATAAAGAGAATACCGCCGGCCATCCCGGTAATCACCCCTATGGGAAGCTCATTGGGTGAAATGATGGTCCGGGCAATCACATCGCTCAGGATAAGAAATATACCACCGCCAAGAAACGATCCCATAAGCAAAAACCTATAGTCGGACCCAATAAGTATCCTGATAAGATGGGGGATCACAAGTCCTGCAAACCCTATTACCCCTGCTATAGAAACACTTATGCCCGTGAGCAGCGATGCCAGTATGAATAATATACGGATGGCTGATTTGCTGTTGATTCCCAGGGTACTTGCTTTGGATTCACCCAGTCGCAGTGCATTGAGCGAACGGGCAAATAAATAGCTGATCATCAACCCTGCCAGCGAAATGTATAGCGTTGCCTGGATAAGACCCCTGTTGGGTTCATCCAGCGATCCCATGATCCAGAATATAATTCCGTGCATGTACTCGGTGGTGGTGATCGACATCAGGAACATCATGGAGGATGATGCCACAAAACTTATCATTACGCCAATGAGCAACATTTTATTGATGTCTGTGCCGCCACGAAGAAATCCCAACACGCTGACAAGGATAACGGTGGCAATTGCTCCAGTAAAGCCTGCTGCAGGAAGCATGAACATTCCAATACTAAGGTGCAGGCCCATAACTATGATAAGTGCTACTCCAAAAGCTGCTCCACCCGAAATTCCCAGGGTGTAAGGTTCTACCAGGGGATTTCGGAAAATACCCTGAAGGATGGCACCGGAAAGGCTCAACGAGCCTCCGACAGCAATGGCCAGGATAACACGAGGGAGCCTGATCTGGGTGAGAATAAAATACTCCATCCCTTCGCCGCTGTGTAACACGGGAAATAAATCACCAATACTGATACTGGCCTCGCCCACCGTTAAGGAAAAAACAGCTGTAATCACCAGCAATAAAAGTGTTGCCAATGTAAACAGAAGCCAGTTTATGTAGTTTTTCGTCATTCCCGGTTCGGATTAAAAGATAAAGGGGATATAATGGCAATTGTATTGAAGTTCATTTTCAAATATCATCTTTCCACCAACCCTCTTCCAGGTTTTCCCGGATGGCCTCCATGGTTTTCAAAAAATCGGGTGGATTGGGAGTTGATGCCATATCTGATTCAAGAAAAAAAATGCGCTCGTTTTTCACCGCGTTGAGAAAGGGATAGCGCTCCCAATTTTTCTTTTCTTCATCACTTGCTATGCCCATATTTACGATAATGATTACATCAGGATTGCCGGCAAGAACAAATTCACGGTTAATGGTGCCACGTGTAAAGCCGGCAGCTATGTTTCGCCCACCGGAAAAAGTGATATAATCATCCATAAAGGTGTTTTCCAAAACTGTGAAAAGCGGGTTTGCACCAATTTGAAAAAAGAAGGTAGGAGGATGATTGTATTGATGCGATTCTTTTATCCTGGTCACCCTTTCCCTTACATCCCGGTTAATAGATTGGGCCTTTTCTTGCCGCCCAATCAACTTACCCAGGCGATCAAATTGCAGGCATATCTCCTCAAAGGACTTTGGGGTTTCAAAAACCTCTACCCGGATACCGGCTCTTCTCAAAAGCTCAATAGTAGCGGGCTTGGTCATGGCGGTGGTTACAACGAGGTCAGGTTTCAGCGTAATTACTTTTTCTACGTTGACTGAAATTGCCGAAGCCACTATTTCCTTTTCTTTGTTATGAGCAATAAAGCAAAAGGTTGTAACACCCACCAATAATTCCTCCGCGTCAAGGTAATGAATGCTGCGGGTGAGTGAAGGGGCAAGAGACACAATCTTTTGGGGTGCAGCATCAAGGCAGTTACCTGCCCACATAAACACAAAAACGAGAAGTATTTTTATCCGTTGCAACATAAATTCAGTTTTTAGCAGGGGAATTCGTTTTGAAATATCCCGTTCATATTCACCCCTGCAGTCTGATTTCAAAAGCAGAAATGGCTGACAAAATTACGTTTTTTTCAAGACTTTCTCCTTGGCGGATATTCCGGTGAAACTGACCCCCATTCCAGGCATATTGACCCCCTGGGTTTTGGTGTCAAAGAGTGGGGATGGTTGAAAAAAATACATTTTCCAAAGTCTTTGTGGTGAAGTTATTCTTGTTCTGTCTATTTAAAAAAAACTGAGTAATCCGTTGTAAATTTAACCCCGTTTCTAAAATAATATTTTCATTCCATGCAATCACGTTTTCAAATCTAAGCCGAAACCTGATATTAAAGTTTGCACGGAAAGATTAAATATTTAAGAATTTTACCAGAATAATACAAATGGATGTGGTTTAATCCATTGTTAAATCGTTAAAAGGGTTTTATTTGAGTTTGCAAACCCGCATAGCTATGAATGTGATTTGATGTATAATGGATTTATCCATTTCACATGGGTTTTAAATTGCTGTTAAGTCTGTCAATTATCCTTTGCAGGCGGGTATGAGGGGTTTGGTCTGATTTGGCATCAATACCGGCGGCAATTTCATTCATCCGCTTGTTGAATATGTCCATTAATGGTAACAAACCCATGATATTTTAAATGGTGTTTTTGCTCAGTGAGAGAAATATATCTCCGGCTTCTCTCTCCAATTCTGCAGATAAATCCAATAATCTGCGTATGGATTTCACATCATCTCTCGTATTGTTTTCCTTTTCAAGAATATTTAATATGCTTAGATAATTATCAGCAGAGCTGTGTAATAACCCGGCAATTTGAAGAATTTCAGCTTTTTCGCTGAAATTATTTTCCAGAAAAAGCGCATTGTTGCGCCGAATGTCCCATAAGCTTTCGATTGTTTTTTTAAAGAATTCTTTTTTGGGAGAGTTAAAAATGCTCATACCCTCTTTTCTTACACCTCCCGAAAGTCCTTTAATTGCATAGCTGCCGGTAGAAGTTGGTCCCAAAACCCTTCCAATCATTTCTTCACCGGCTTGTTCAAAAATGGATTGTATGCTGCCGGAGGTTTGGCCTGGCTCAAAGACTGTCATCATGTAAGTCCATGGCAGAGTATATCTTGTACTGAAGGAGGATATGGCTTCAAGGGCCGACTGATAGTCAATTTTAATCCCCTTCTCACCCGTCAGAACAAAATCCATCCCATGCGTTTCATAATAATAAAAATGAGAGGGATCATACCCGACAAAAACCACACTGTGTGGAAAGAAGGCACCTTGGGGTGGCTCTTTCCAGTTATCCGGAACAGGGAAATAGCCTGACTCCATGGCGAATTTCATCGTCAAAGCCGAATTCCATGCTATTCTTACCGGATGGTTTTTTGATAAATAATATTTGATATTGTCTATCAGCATTTCCGGATTATCGGTTATGAAATACTTCCTTTCCAGTCCCAGGTAATTTGAAGCAGTGATAAAGCCCGGTTCAGGATCGCTGTATGCAGCAAACATGCCAGCTCCCTTAACATAAGT
Organism: Bacteroidota bacterium; assembly: GCA_007693555.1. Lineage (GTDB taxonomy): Bacteria > Bacteroidota > Bacteroidia > Bacteroidales > UBA7960 > SKVR01. The sequence goes on along the minus strand of REDJ01000080.1, from coordinate 371 downwards.
GGCACCATAAGTGTACCCAAGAAGAAAGGAGAAATAATCCAACGGTTTTTCTATTCCATTCACTTGTGCAATCATTTGCAGTGATGATGATTGACAAAGGTGGTTTTTTTCATAGCAATACCAGGTTAAATTGCCGATGAAATACTCACCAGGATGATCAATCCCAACACCAATAGTCATCTCCTGAGGTTGGTATATTTCTTTAAAATATTGTTCTACAAAAGCTTTTTCATCAAAACAGGATGTAAAAACCAATGAAAGAACAAGGCCTGCTGCTAAAATGTTATTTTTCATGGTTATTTGGTTTTCATAATGCCTTTTTTTGTGGTTTATTCGGGAAGTATTGAAACCGTTAAAACGGTTTTATTTGA
>REDJ01000113.1 GCA_007693555.1 Bacteroidota bacterium | reverse complement strand
GCATAGGTTACACCCCCATCAGCAAGTGCCTGCTGAACATCAGGCAGGTCAAGGCTGGTACCAACGCCTATGATTGTAGGAGTACCCACGGCACCAAAGGAAACAGCGGTACTGTTTGCTATTAGTGCAACCATAACTGCGGCCAGTGCAGGAAATCCAAGAGATAACAACAGGGGAGCTGTAATTGCTGCAGGTGTGCCAAAACCGGCGGCGCCCTCCAGGAAGCTGCCAAACAGCCAGGTAATTATGATAGCCTGTACACGTTTATCAGGAGAAATGTTTGTAAAACCCCGGTTGATGGTTGCAATTGCACCGCTTTCGCGAAGGGTAAATAAAAGAGTAAGGGCACCAAATACTATAAGTAATATTTTGAATGCAATCACCACACCGTTGAGTGAGGCTGCTGCAACCCAGTTCCAGTGTGTATTCCAGATAAAAACGGCAAGTAACAGTGTAAATAAAAAGGCAACGGGCATGGCTTTGGTAGCAGGCTGACGCAATACCACCATCAAAACGAAAATCACAATGATGGGCAATGCAGCCAGCAGCCCAAGTAGTCCATCTGACATTTAATCTTTTCTTTTTATCATTTTTTGCTCAATATGCTCCAGTGATGAGCCTTTTGTCTCGGGCATGATTTTCCACACAAACAGCAATTGCAATACCATCATGATAGCAAAAAATCCGAAAATAGGTGCCTGCCCGAATTTTCCTGCAAACCACGGGAAATTACCTGCAATAATTGCTGCAAATAACCAATGGGTTGTACTTCCCAGCGAATTCCCCCAGGAACGTACCCGATTGGGAAAAATTTCTGAAATAAAAACCCATATCACAGCACCCTGCCCTATGGCATGGGCTGCAATAAAAACAAACAATAATACGGGCAAGAGAAGGCCGGTATTCAAATTATCAGCAGAAAACACCCAGGCAACCATACCAAGGGAAATGATATATCCGAAAGAACCTACATACATCAAAAATCTCCTTCCCATTCGGTCAATTAAAGCCATACCCAGTATGGTAAAAAGTAAGTTCGTAAGACCGATTCCAACTGAGGACAGCAAGGCCGAACTAACTCCCATACCTGAAGCTTCAAATATTCGGGGTGCATAATAAATTACAGCATTGATGCCTGAAACCTGGTTGAAAAACGCAAAAAGGAAGGCAAGTAGAATTGGGAACCGGTATATTCCTGAAAAAAATTCCCTTAATCCGGCTCTCTCTTTTTTTATGGCACCCTTCCTGATTTCTTCCAGCGATTGCTCTGCATTTACAGGGTCAATGATAGCAAGGATGCGCAAGGCCTCCTCCATATCATTTTTTCGTAATACCAGCCAACGGGGACTTTCCGGAACAAAATAAACCAGTATCAGGAAAAGCAGAGCAGGAAATGCCTCAACCCCCAGCATCCAGCGCCAGGCATCCGGAGACCCAATCCCTATGAGCCAATTGGAAAAATAGGCTATCAGAATTCCAAAAACAATGTTGAACTGAAAAAGGGCGGTAAGTCTTCCCCGTTTATGTCCGGGAGAAATTTCTGCAATATACATGGGTGCCACAACGGAAGATGCACCAACACTAAGACCTCCAAAAAACCGGAAAAACATCAGCCAGCTAATATCGGGTGCCAGTGCCGAACCCAATGCAGAAAAAAGGTAAATGGCTGCAATGAAATACAAAGTCTTTTTCCTGCCCATATACTGAGCAGGCATTCCTCCGAATATGGCCCCGATAATTGTACCATACAATGCCATAGCAACCAGCTGACCTGTCATGGCATCACTCAGGCTCCATAACTGCTGAACTGTTCCCTCTACACCTGATATCAAAGCTGTATCAAAACCAAAAAGAAAACCTCCCAGGGACACAGTAACCGACCAAAAAACTATCTTTCTGTTATTCATATTTTTCAAATATAATTCAACGCTCAATTAGATTAAAGATTATATACCCAAAAAAAGAAGTGTTAAAGATAATTGTTTTTCATTTTTGGAGATAAGTGCTGTCCGGCAAAACTTTATTTTTTATCGGACAACAGTGATTCCAATTTTAACCTTATTACCTTAGTAATTAAGATTGAAAGAAACCATCTCGAACCTTATTACCTTATTGGCTCTGTTATTATGCAACAATATCAGGAATTTAATAAGGTAATAAGGTTAAATTTTGACGTTGCAACTCAGGTTACTAAGGTAATAAGGTTTTGGAGCAAATTAAATCGTTCATAGATTTAATGTTTCGAACCTTTTTCAAACCGGCCTGCATTCAAATAATTGCAATAGTTTTGCTAATTTTGCGTTTGTGAAAAGTAATGTGGGAAACAATGCGAAAAAAGAAGAATAATCAAACGAAGAATATTTTCAAACCCAAATCAAACGGTGAAAAATCAAAAAAAGATGACCTGAAGGGCAATGAATTTTCTTTAAAAAAATTTTTTGCATCATTCAAAGACCAAAGGCTTCGTAAGATCGTTGGTCTGCTGCTGGTTATCACCTCTCTGTATCTTTTTTTATCCTTCAGCTCTTACCTGGTAAACTGGAAAGCGGATGACAGTCTGATTGATGACCGCACATTTAATATTGAGCTGTTAACCGACACTGAAATAAAGGCGCAAAACCTGATGGGGCGGCTGGGCGCAATAACAGCACATCTATTTATTAAAAAGTGGTTTGGTATTTCTTCATTTCTTTTTCCGCTTATGCTTTTTGTGGGAGGCTTCAGGCTTTTAACAAGCCTTTCCATATTGCCGGTATGGAAAACTATCCGATACAGCTTCTTTGCAATTATCTGGTTTTCTATTGCATTTGGTTTTATATTCACGCAAGGTGATGGTCTTTTGCTGGGAGGAACTTTTGGTTATCAGAGCAATCTTTGGCTCAATGGTATTTTTGGAAAGATCGGAACAGGCTTTATTATTCTGTTTGCCCTTGCCAGTTTTCTAATCCTTGTTTACAATCTTAATGCCTATCATTTCAGGAGGCTAACCGACAAGTTTAAAACGCAAAAAACAGGGGTGGATGAGAAAACAGCCGAGCCCGGCGATGATGCTTCTGAGGAAATCAGCAATGTGATAGATTTTTCTGATGATGAAAATGAATTTTTAAATCCGCATGATGAAGAGAGCACCGAATCAGAATCTGATATTTTAAGCAGGATACGCCAAAAAGAAGAGAAAGGAGAATTTTTGGAATATGATGTTTCGGAGAGTAAAAATTTAAAAAATGCAGAAGATTCCGGTGAAAGAAAACCTGATCCAGACTTTGAAATTGAAATAGCTGACGGAAACAAAATAAGTAACAGCAACTATCAGCCCATCGAAGATCCTTCTTCTGTTAAAACGGATGAAGAGCGCCTGAAAGAACTGGGTGATTACGATCCCACCCTTGATTTGCCTCATTATAAGCTGCCCCCGCTTGACTTACTGGATGATTATGGCAGCAATACCATAAGAGTTGACAAAGAAGAACTGGAAGCCAATAAAAATAAAATTCTTGATACGCTTCAAAATTATTCCATTCAGATTGATAAGATTAAAGCTACTATCGGCCCCACCGTGACGCTTTATGAAATTGTACCCGCAGCAGGTGTCAGGATCAGTAAGATAAGAAACCTGGAGGATGATATCGCACTGAGCCTTTCTGCGTTGGGCATTCGTATCATTGCACCCATTCCAGGCCGCGGCACCATTGGTATAGAGGTACCCAACAGCAAGCCGGAAATAGTGTCTATGAAGAGTATCCTTGAAAGCGAAAAATATAAAAACTCAGGATTTGAGCTGCCCATCGGATTAGGAAAAACCATCGCCAACGAAACCTTTATTGCTGACCTTACGCGTATGCCCCACCTGCTTATGGCGGGTGCTACCGGACAGGGTAAGTCAGTTGGATTGAACGCCATACTTGCCTCAATTCTGTACAAAAAACATCCTGCTTACGTAAAATTTGTGCTGATCGACCCTAAAAAGGTTGAATTGAACCTGTTTTCCAAAATTGAGCGTCATTATCTTGCAAAACTACCTGACTCCGAGGAAGCCATTGTAACTGATACAAGGAAGGTTGTTCGCACACTCAATTCCCTTTGCATTGAAATGGATGATCGCTATAATTTACTGAAAGATGCACAGGTAAGAAACATCAAAGAATACAACGCCAAATTTATCAGTCGCAGGCTTAATCCCAACGAAGGGCACAAATTTATGCCCTACATAATTCTTTTCATTGACGAGTTTGCAGATTTAATCATGACTGCAGGCAAGGAATTGGAGCTTCCCATTGCCCGTTTGGCCCAGCTTGCGCGCGCCGTGGGAATTCATCTTGTCATTGCTACCCAAAGACCTTCCGTAAATATTATTACGGGTATGATCAAAGCGAATTTCCCCGCAAGGGTTGCATTTCGGGTAATTTCCAAAATTGATTCCCGCACTATTCTTGATAGCGGAGGAGCCGATCAGCTCATTGGAAGGGGCGATATGCTCCTGTCAACGGGCAGTGATTTGATACGATTGCAATGTGCTTTTATTGATACTCCCGAAATTGAAAGATTAACAGAATATATCGGCTCACAGAGGGCCTACCCGGATGCATTCCTTTTGCCTGAATTTGCCGATGAGGAGAGCGGTGAAATGGAAGATTTTGACCCCTCTGAACGCGATGAGTTATTTGAAGATGCTGCAAGGGTAATTGTGGCAACACAACAGGGCTCCACATCACTTCTGCAGAGAAAACTCAAACTGGGTTATAACCGCGCAGGGCGAATCATTGACCAGTTGGAAGCTGCCGGCATTGTCGGACCTTTCGAGGGAAGTAAGGCCAGAGAAGTCAAGATTAAGGACGAAATGACTTTGGAACAAATTTTGAGAAATGATAAATAAGTCCGGAGACCGAATTCAAAATATCTTAACCCTGACAAAATAGTTTTCCAATAATTCTGTTATGGGTTTGATACGTTCATCAACATTGTCAGGTAAAACAACGAGATGCTTCGCTTTGCTCAGCATGACAGTCCTTTAAGCGAAGCTAATCTGAAAACAAACTAATTCATCAAATCAATTAAAAAATTCAAATATGATAAAGCAAATTCTCATTTTAGCAGCATTCATTATTCCTCACACAGTTATTTCGCAAACAGCTCACGAACCGAGGGCTGAACAAATTGCAACAGAACTCCTGAAAAAAGCCAGTGAAAGGCTCAAATCTTTCATATCCATGGAGGTGGATTTCAGCTACAGAATGGAAAATACTACTATGGGTGTTGAAGAAGAAATGACTGGAAAAATCTACTCAAAAGACGATAAATACAGGATGGTCCTGGGTGATAATATTTTCATCTCTGATGGAGAAACCGTATGGAATTACATTGATGATTTCTATGAAATTCATATCAATTATGTAGAAAACATGGAAGGTGGCCTCACCCCCACTGCCTTGCTTGAAAACTTTGAGACAGAATACAGGGGTAAATTTATTCGCCAGGAAAATTTCCAGGGCAAAACTGTTGATATTATTGATTTGATACCCGTTACCCCTCAATCATTTTTCAAGTACCGGGTTGCTTTAAATGCCAGCGATCAAATGATTGTTTTTACTACAGCATATGACCGCCACGGAGGTACTTACACCTATACTCTGGATAATGTAAGAACAAATCATAGTCTGAATGACAATCTGTTTGTCTTTAACAAAGGAGATTTTCCTGATGATATAGATGTTATTGATTTAAGGTAGTACTATGAGCAGTTATTACTGATTCCTCGTTGCTACTTTTCGCTGGGCCTCTTTCACATCAATGAGCCGGAAATTCTGATACCTTATCAAATAAACATGTTTGTTTTCCCATCCACCATCGGGGCCATATGCTCTTTCAAACCAGAAAGAACTGGTTGAAGATTTTCCCTGGTTAATGAGATTCATACAACGGGGGAATTCTGCTCCATACTGCATTAATGCCGTGAAGAAGAACATACCTGTGCTAACAGCCTTAAAAGCCATCTCACCGGGTTCTGTATGGTTTTGATGTCGAAAACGACGGATAAAATCAATATTATTCGGATTTTCATAATCAATAAAATCCGGTTTGAACAAATGTACTCTCAGGTTTTGCAGAACCCGAAAATCCAGTGAACGGTAATCACGCCACTGAGGTACTCCGAAAACTGTTAAATCAAAAGTATCACGTATCTGATTGAGTTGCCGTGTAAAGTCAGAAATAATTGCTTCACCCCCCATAAGACTAAGCAAAACATTGCGTCTGTTTGTATCCAGATGGCTTCTCAACTTTTCCATACCTCCCTGTCCATAGATAATCTCTTTTATGTTATCACGCTTCAGGTATTGTTCAAACTGACTTCTAGGCTCGTCAAACTGTCGGGATTGTAACAATGAATCGTTCAGTACATATACATTGGTGAGTCTTTCTCCCACATATACACCATCAAGAAAAAAACCGTTGATCTTTGCCAGATTAATACTGTCGCGATAATATTCGCGGTAGTTCAGTTCCCTGTTCAAAACATTTTTTGATCCCTGAATCAAATGCATCACTCCGGGTTGATTATTATGAACCAGTATAATGTTTTCATCAGGATAATTTTTGGCAACGTAAAGGGCCATATCGTTCATCTGGGTCTGGATAGATGGAGTTACCTGAAAAAGGTTGGGAAAAGAAGCAAGCAATTTATTGTCCTCCCAGTGCAATGGCAATGGGGATATTACCGTAACATTATTTCTGCCGGCAAACTCTGCAACAATTCTCAAAGTTTCAGGATAAAACGGTCCGATTATCAAATCCATATTGCGCATCTCAGGCTTTCTCAATACGGCACGTGCTTTCTCCGGCTTATTACAAACATCATAAACTGTCAACCTGATATCGGCACCCATTTTTCTTATAGAATCCATCGCAATAAGCATTCCTTGATAATACTCCATAAATGTAAAGGAAGGATGCCTGGGGTCAGTTAACTCTTCCGGTTCTTCATGGATTATTTCCAGATAAAGAGGAATAAGCAGAGCAACATTATAAGATTCTTTCAGCACAGGATCATTGCAATACTCATCAGTTATATCAGGCATTGGAGTATAATCGTGTATGATTTGGGCAGGTTGTTCAGTTACCACAAAGGGTGGTTGCTGATCTTTAGCCGGAGCTGCGGGAATTCTTATTGTTTGACCTGCCTTCAGACCTTCTTTCAGTTCAGGATTATATTTTTCAAGTTCCTCAATTGAAATATTAAACTCTCTGGAAAGAGAGAAAAGTGTTTGTCCGGGAGGCACTGAATATTCTGTGAAAGTAATAATTCGCTCAACCTGACGTGGGATTCTGAGGATCATGTTTGGACGCAGCCCTGTTCGGGCATGCGGATTGTTTTGCAGTAATTGTTCCTGTGTAATGTCATATTGGCGCGAAATACCATATACAGTTTCTCTTCTTCTCACCTGGTGCTCAATCCAGGTGGTTTCTTTTATGGTGGTAGCAGCCGGCCTTGGGTCCTCATGTTGCCTCACAGGAATTTTTATGATTTGGTCAAAACGAAGCTCCTGCTCTCTGAGTTCGGGGTTCGCATTAACTATATCTTCAATGGATACACCATAAGCCCGGGCAATGGAAAACAGGGTTTGCCCCTGCAGGACAGCATGAAAAAAATATTCTTTGCCATCCACCACCTGTATAGTTTCGGAGCGGTTAACTACCGGAGGAGACTCCTGGGCTGTCAATTCCATCTGAAACGGAAATATGACTCCTAACAAAAAAATCAGATATTTCTTTTTAAACACTTTATGATACTTTAAGTCAAGGTCAGTTTTCGAAAACATCCTATGTAAATATTATCTTTAAATCAATAACCTACCAATGAATCACGTCGTTCGCGACGGATTATTGCAGGGCAGAAAAAATTTATTCCCATTCTATGGTTGCCGGAGGCTTGGAACTGATATCATAAACTACCCGATTCACTCCTTTGACCTTATTGATAATATCGCTCGAAACCTTTGCCAGAAAATCGTATGGCAAATGCGACCAGTCGGCAGTCATTCCGTCTGTGGAACCCACTGCCCGCAAACAAACAACATTTTCATAGGTTCTTTCATCACCCATTACACCCACACTTTGCACGGGAAGTAAAATAGCGGCAGCCTGCCACACCTGATCATAAAGATGCCAGTCCTTCAAAGCTTTCACATAAATATGATCTACTTCCTGAACAATCCTTACTTTTTCGGCAGTAACTTCTCCCAATATCCTGATACCCAGTCCAGGGCCCGGAAACGGATGCCTGTTAAGCAGAGTTGGGCTGATTCCAAGTGTTGTTCCCACTCGTCTTACCTCATCTTTAAAAAGACTGTTGAGGGGCTCAACTACTTTTAATTTCATAAAGTCAGGCAATCCACCTACATTGTGGTGCGATTTGATGGTAGCTGAGGGTCCGTTAACTGAAACTGACTCAATGACATCCGGATATATTGTACCCTGTGCAAGCCATTTAACGTCCTTAATACTATGTGCTTCATCATCAAAAACCTCTATAAAAACCCTGCCAATTATTTTTCTTTTTTCTTCCGGATCGTTCACACCTTTTAAACCCTGCAGAAATCGGTCTGCTGCTCTTACACCCTTAACATTCAGGCCCATATTCTCATAAGATGCCAGTACATCTTCAAACTCATTTTTACGAAGCAATCCATTATCCACAAAAATACAATGGAGCTGAGCACCAATGGCATGATGCAATAATACACCCGCAACACTTGAATCTACACCTCCTGAAAGACCTAAAACAACTTTGTCATTGCCGAGTTTCTTTTTCAGACCGGTTACGGTAGAAGCAACAAAAGATTCAGGTGTCCAGTTTTGAGGACATTTACAGATATCCACCACAAAGTTTTTCAGCAATGCAAGGCCGTCGGTAGAATGATAAACCTCGGGATGAAACTGAAGCCCGAAAGTTGGTGTTACAGCATCCTTAAAGGCAGCAAATTTCACATCATGCGAACTGGCAATAATCTTGTAATTATCAGGCAGGAAGGTAATTGTATCGGCGTGCGACATCCAAACCTGTGAATTATCTTCCACCCCGTCAAGCAATAACTCATGTCGGTCAACAAAAGCCAGATTGGCACGTCCATATTCACGTGTGGATGATGCTTCCACCCTTCCACCTTTCTGCTGTGCAATGTACTGTGCACCATAGCATACTCCAAGTACCGGTAATTTCCCGTAAAACCGGTCGAGCTCAATCCGGGGTGATTCCGGATCACTTACGCTGAATGGACTTCCTGAAAGAATTACACCTTTAACCCCGTTTAAGGTTTGTGGAATATGATGATAGGGATGAATCTCACAATATATATTCAACTCTCTTACACGTCTGGCTATCAGTTGTGTGTATTGAGAGCCGAAATCCAGAATCAATATCTTTTCTTGCATTGTGCAAAGATAAAACTTATGAACTATTGCCTGATAAAAAACATCAGGAATTAAATGCACATATACAGAAGTGTCCGGTAAAATAACGAGATGCTTCGCTTTGCTCAGCATGACAGGCTTTTGTTTAAAACTACCTGTCATTCCGAGCGTAACGAAGATGATTGAGGAACCGTAAGCTCGGCGAAGCCAAACTACTTAGTTAAACGGCAGAACTTTATTTTTTACCGGACAACAGTCATATCTTTTGATTATTTTACCTGAAAAACAAAAGTTGCAACTTCATTTTCTTGTTTATCTTTGCATATAATCAACCCGATTAATACGTTTATGGGAGAAATTGCTGAAAACTATTACAAACTGGTATCCGAACTTCCTGCACATGTAAAACTGGTGGCCGTAACAAAGACAAGAACTCCTTCCGAAATAATGGAACTTTATAATTGCGGGCATCGTCTGTTTGGTGAAAGCAAAGCACAGGAAATGGTGCCAAAGTATGAGGAATTGCCCAAAGATATTCAATGGCATATGGTGGGGCATTTGCAAAGCAACAAAGTAAAATATATTGCCCCATTTGTAAAACTGATTCAATCGGTTGACAGCTTTAAACTTTTAAAAACCATTAACAAGGAAGCGGTAAAAAACGATATAATCATTGATTGTCTGCTGCAAATACATATTGCTGAAGAAGAAAGCAAATTTGGATTTGAACTTGAGGAACTCAGGGAAATATTGGAAAGCGAGGAGTTTTCGAAGTTAAAAAATATCAGGATAAAAGGACTTATGTGCATGGCTACTTTTACCGATGATGTTCAGCAAATAAGAAAAGAATTCAGAATCCTGGTTTCATTTTTTAAAACCCTTAAGGAAAAATATTTTAATGAAAAGGATGATTTTCATGAGAAATCAATGGGCATGACCGATGACTGGCAAATAGCTATTGGTGAAGGCAGCACTATGGTAAGAGTTGGAACAGCATTGTTTGGTGAAAGACCCAAATAGAGTTATTCTTATCTGATTAAATTATTTTTCGCTTAAAGCATCCAATGCAGGAGAATAACTAAAACTCCTGTCTGTTTAATATAAGTTTATAATCAAAAACCATATAGTTTTTTGTAACTTTATAACATTAAAAGCACAAACTTAAAAACCACAGGCCATGATTTTTTTTGCAATTTCTTTTATAGCCTCTTTATTTGGAGGAATCTCCGCATATAACATATTTGATTTTAGCTTCCAGCTAAATATAGGTATTGAAGGGCCTTATGCCCGAATCATTTCATTCTGGCCATTTATTGTTGCATTGGTTTTGTTACTGCTTGTTATCTTATGGTATCAAAATATCAAAAATCTTAAGAGAGCACGGCAACGGAGTGCAGGTCGCCACCGCCAGAGAAATCAATCTGTTGTTATTCTGGGTATAGTTACTGTTCTTGTCATTGTATTACTTGCAGCGCCATATTACCTGCAGACCCTTGAAAACAATGAAAGGACCGAGCAGGTATCTGAAGAAAACCTGACAGAACTTAAACTCACCGTATATGGGATGACATGCAGTGGTTGTGAAGCACTGGTTAACAGGAAGGTTGGAGAGTTGCAGGGAGTTGAATCGGTAAAGGCATCACATGTAAATGAAGAAGTTTATATTGTGTATGATAAGAGTAAAATACCCGAGTCATTGATTGCCGAAACCATTGAGGAAGCCGGTTATTCACCTGTTTTCGAGTAAGCCGAAAAGTTTTTTCCGGGTATTTTTTACGATTATTTCCAATAAAACCAAGGGTAATTAGTTAATTAATTATATTGCCTTTGGTTTTCAGTTTATTGGGATTAATCACTGCTAATTATTATGCAAAGTTTGTGTATTTTTGCAGCCGATGTTAATTTAATGTTAACATATAAGTAAAGCGCATTGCATAGTCCTGAAAATTGAAATGGAAAGCAAATGTTACGATATTGCTAAAAATTAGTTACTGTGAAGATCAAACAATTAACCACCGGATTAATAATGGTGGGAGTTATTTCTGTTATTTATCTGGCTTTTCAGCATCTAACCCCTACCTATACTATTACAGGTCAGGGGGTGATATACCCTTACCGGGAATGGATCCTTGCCAAAAACACAGATGGCAATCTTATCAACATTTTAAAAAACAATTACACAAATAGTATAGTCAGGTACTCGGTAACAGAATTTCAGAGGGGAGATTTGGCTCAGTTTCAGGTTCATGAAAGGGTTTTTGATCATCCATGGGTTAATGAAAGAGATACAGTTGGTTGGATTTATTCCAGTAAAGAAGTTTTAAAACTTATTGAGTTGGAGGGCGAACTGGAAGCACAAAACAGACTGCTTGCCTTATATGCCAGTGGAGAAAAACCCGAAGAAGTGCAGGCAGCATTTCAGAGAATGGTGCAAGCCAGGCAACAGTATGAAACCCAGAAAAGAATCACCGAGCGAAACCGGACTTTATTTGAATTGGGCCATATAGCTGCTGAAGAATATGAAATTTCCGAAAATGAATATCACAACAGATACCAAAACTATTTGATTGCACAAAGTCAGCACGAAGCAATGCTTACCGGTGCCAAACAGGAACAGCTTGATTATATCAGAGCAAATATCAGCTCTCTTGAGCAAAACATAAAACACCTGAGAAACGTAATTGAGTCTTTTACCATCACCAGCCCTATTTCAGGAAGAATTTTGAGGAAACAGGGTAATAATCCGGATTATGATGCAATTTTAAGGGTAGTTGATACCACTAAATTTGTTGTGTTGATACCCGTTGAACTTTATAATATGCAATTTCTGGAAACCGGTCAGGAAATAGAGGTTATATCAGCTTTTAACGGTTTATCAAGCCAGGCGGTTATTTTTAATTTTGATAACAGTGTGCAAACCCTCAACCAGAGGCAACACATTTTTGTTAGTGCCGAAATCAATTCTCATCAAAGCAAAGGTATTTACACAGATATGCTTGTGGATGTAAAAATGAGTTCCGAGCCCATCTCTTTATTTCAATATATCAGACGGTTCATGAATGAAATATATAATAACTGATGTTATTAAGATACGAACGAAAATATCTGGTTCCTTATGACATGCTTGATCTGCTGCGCAAGCGTATCAGGCCCTTTCTGCGTGGTGATATTTACGGGAATGGACACAGGGCATTTCTTCCGCAATATACCGTAAGGAGTATCTACCTTGATACACGAAATCTTGAGTGCCACCTGGAAAAAACGGAAGGAGTTGAGCTTAGAAAAAAATTCAGAATCCGTACTTACAATGAGTATACGGAAGAGGCGGTTGCGGTATTTGAAATTAAAAAGAAAATAGAAAACCGTATTCATAAACACAGGGCATTTGTTGACTGGGAAGATGTACCTGCTCTGTTAGAAACTGCCGATATAGCTAAATACGTTCATCCTGACGATAATGGACAAAGCTACGCTGATGCATCCAGGTTTTTTTTCCATTTAAGAAAAAGGCATCTTACCCCAACAGTTCTTGTGGTTTACGAGCGTGAAGCTTATTACGGAATATTTGACACAGGTGTGAGAATAACGTTTGATAAAAATATAAGGAGCAGTCTGAATCCGAAAATGTCAGAAATGTTTAAAAATCATGATCTGAAACATTTATTCAGAAATCACTTTATTTTGGAGATAAAGTATTTTACTGACAATATGCCCATATGGGCCAAGTCACTTATTCAGGAGTTTAAACTTCGCCATCAGGCCTTATCAAAATATACTATAGGATATGATGTGCATTTGGAGAACCAGATAACTTATTGATAAAATGGTAGAAGATTTTCAAAACATATTTGTTTTCAGCATAACAGCCAGGGATGTCATAGCAAATATTCTTGTAGCAATGTGCTGTGGTATTTTTATAGCAGTTTTATATAAATATACCTACAAAGGCCTCAATTACTCCACAGCATTTACTGTATCGCTGATTATGCTTACCATGATTACTGCAATAGTAATTATGGTAATCGGGAACAATCTTGCCAGGGCCTTTGGAATGGTTGGAGCCATGTCTATTATCCGGTTCCGTACGGCGGTAAAAGATGCATCTGACATTATGTTTATCTTTTTTGCTCTGTCAATTGGGCTTGCATCAGGGGTAAAGTTATATTCAATCGCCATTTTTGGCACCCTGTTTATTGGCTTGGTATACCTGATAATTTCCCAGCTTAACTTTGCCCTGCCACAAAAAAGAGAGTTTCTGCTTCAGATTATTGCTAAAAGTGAAAACCTTCCGGATAACCCATTTATGGATACATTAAAAAAGTATTGCGGAAAATATAAACTTGTAAATGTAAAAACTCTGGGAGAGAGCGAGAATGAGCAAATGGAATTTTCTTACTACATTCACTTGAAGAATGAACAGAAGGGCCCTGAACTGGTATCAAACATAAAAAACCTGAAAGGTGTGGTACAAACCAACCTCTTCTTTGATGAGACTTCCTAGTATCAAAAAAAAATATTCAGGTCCGGTAATCAAAAATCACCTTGTAGCTTTTGCCTGAGTTCCTCGTAAGTTATTACCTGGTAATCACGCGGAACAGTAAAATTGCGGTTTCCTACAAACATTCTGCTTCTCACTGATTCTGCCTCATACCTGATATTCAACGGGCCCACACGCATTTCATATTCCAGCATCAAACCCGGTATTTCATTGTAGGGAGTATCGAAATTGAAGGCATAACCCGGTATTTCATCCGTATAGTAAATATCCGATTCATGGATATTACCATCTTCATCCACAACTCTGGCAATAACATGTCTGCAAGTAAAGCCAAGAATATCGCGGGTTCTGTCGGTATATTCAAATTCGGGCTGAGGCATGTTCTGCAGAGCGGTTTGAACTTCCTGGCGGCTGCGGGTGATAACATATTTTTCGCGAAGGATTTCAAGCTTTGTAGTAACTTCTCCTGTATTGGCATCTGCAATTTTTACCTGCGTGAGGCTGGCATTTTCTGCTGTGAGCTCAGTTCTTACCCTGTCATTTTTTGTGGTAATGAGAGCCTTGTCAGGCAATTCCTGCAACTCAGCAAGGTCAATAATACTTCCGGGATACGTAATTGTATATGTGATTTGCCCACGAAACGGTCTTTGTGCAGAAACGATTTCAGGGAGCAGGAACAAGCAAAACAGCAGAATAACTGAAGAAAGACTTTTTTGGCTGAACATGGGAATGTGTTTTAGTTTCTATAAAATATTTATACGCCAAAGCTACTCTGAGGTTTCAGTATCCCAGCGTCTTAAGCATGGATTTGAAACTTTGTTCTTTGGCAAATAGCTTTGTTGAAAATTCTCCCTCCTCATCCCGGTCAATTATTACCAGTTTGGGAGCCGGTATCAGACAGTGCTGCAAACCCCCGAAACCACCAAGACTTTCCTGGTAGGCTCCGGTGTGAAACATGCCAATGTATTGTGTTTCTCCTTCCTTCATTTTGGGCAGAAATACAGCATTGGCGTGGGACTCAGCATTATAGTAATCCTGGCTGTCGCATGTCAGGCCACCAAGGTTTACCCGTTGGTATTCGGAATCCCAGTTATTGATGGCCAGAAGAATAAATCTTTGCTTCATGGCCCATGTATCAGGCAGAGTAGTCATAAAGCTGCTATCGATCATATTCCATAGCTCCCTGTCATTTTGCTGCTTCTGATCAAGTATGGAATAAAGAACTGCTCCGCTCTCCCCTACTGTAAAACCACCAAACTCAGTAAATATGTCCGGTTCGGGAACCTTATTCTGCTTACAAATACTTTTTATCTGGGCAACAATTTCTTCTGTCATATACTCATAATCGTATTCAAACCCCAGGGAATTTTTAACAGGAAACCCTCCTCCTATATTCAATGAGTCCAGTTCAGGACAGATTTTCTTCAAATCGCAATAAACATTTACACACTTATGCAACTCATTCCAGTAATATGCTGTATCGCGTATGCCTGTGTTTATGAAAAAGTGCAGCATTTTTAGCTCAAATCTTTGACTGGATTTGATTTTTTCAAGGTAGAATGGTACTACATCATTATAACGTACTCCCAGACGTGAAGTGTAAAATTCAAACATAGGTTCTTCTTCTGAGGCAATACGAATTCCCAACTTACATTTTTTGTTTTTATCAATCAGTTTTTCATATACATCAATCTCTCCTTTATTATCCAATACAGGGATAGTATTTTCGAAACCGCGGTTAATTAATTCAGATATTTTTTGCGTATATAATGGTCTTTTGAATCCATTGCATACGATGTATTTATCTTTGTCAATCAATCCAGTATTGAAAAGCTCCTCCACAATATAAATATCAAAGCCTGAGGATGTTTCAATGTGAATATCGTTTTTCAATGCCTCTTCAAGCACAAAGGAGAAATGAGAGCTCTTGGTACAATAGCAATAGTGATATTCACCATCATAGTCAACTTTTGCCATAGCAATGTGAAAAAGCCTTTTTGCCTTTTGTATCTGCTGACTAATTTTCGGAAGATAACTGATTTTCACAGGGGTACCATATTGCTTTATGATATCCATAAGGCAGATATCATGAAAATACAATTCATTGTCAATTACTTTAAATTCTTCCTGTGGAAATTCAAAAGTTTGCTCTATGAGGTCTATATATTTGTTTTTCACCCAGAACTGATTTGATGATGTAAAAAAATTTTTTATTTAACTTTCAGGCAACAGAAAATCATCTATTTCCCTTATTTGGAAGAGCAAAGTTAAATTTTTTGGCGAAAGCAGCTCAATCAGATTGAAAAAAAAAGTATAATCCAGATTAGTCAAATTATGCTGAAAATTACATACAAAAACAACAGAACTCCCTATTTTACTGGTTAAATCAAACCAAAACAGGGTTTTTGATTCAAAATCAGGTGAATCAAAAAGAATTAGTTTTCAAAAATTTAACTCACTTACTTTTAGCCATTTTTTTTAAAGAATTCATTCTTTGATTTGGCAAATAATTTTTTTATTACCTCTCTGTTGAATTCTTTTTTTAAAAACAAAAAACCCGGTTGGGTTCATTGATTAAACTCAACCGGGTATGTATTCTTTATAAATCAAGTTATCTGATAGCTCTAAAGGTTTTGTTAAACCTGATATTTCCGGGAAATCTTCTGTTTTTATCCAATGACAACCAAACAAACATTGCTCTTCCGACGATGTGGTCGTCAGGTACAAAACCCCAGTATCGGGAGTCAGCCGAATTATGTCGGTTATCTCCAACCAGCCAGTAATAGTCCATTTCAAAAGTAAAGGTTGTTGCAGGTATACCATTGATAAGAATCTGGTCATCGCGCACTTCCAGTGTATTACCTTCATAAACCTCTATAATGCGTTCCCAGAGCATAATATTATCAGGGTTGATGTCTACTGTACTTCCTCTTTTGGGAATGTAAACCGGGCCGAAGTTATCTTCATTCCATGGAAAATTTTTGTGGAAAGGGAAAATATGATTTTCATGATAGTTTCGGGGTTTTGTTATTTTGCGAACCTGCTGCACCACGCCCAACTCACTGACTTTAGCTGCACTCTCTTCAGTAAGTGCCATAATGTACTCATTTGCACCTCTCTGAAAAACATCTGTTATATCAAATCGGCTCAAAATACGTGCATGCAATTGTGAGCCATCGGTAATAACCTGGTAATTAAACTGAACATCATCCGGGAATGGCAATAAGTTTCCATTTACAAATATTTCACCATCAATAATTTCCAAAGTATCTCCGGGTATGCCCACACAGCGTTTAATATAGTTTTCACGTTTATCAACCGGTCGGGCATTTACATCATAATTTCGCCATACCATATCCCTGCCCATTTCTCTTACCAGGGCGTAATAGCTCCTGTTTTGCATTTGAAGAGCAACTGTATCGCCATCAGGATAATTAAATACTACCACGTCATTATTCTGAATAGTTCTCAATCCCGGAAAACGGTAGTATGGAAGTTTTACCCACTCAACGTAAGATCTGGTTTGTTCTGTAAGGGGTAGAGTATGGTGAGCAAAGGGAAATGCTATAGGGGTCATGGGCACCCTTGGGCCATAGCTGAGCTTGCTCACAAAAAGGTAGTCGCCTACCAACAATGATTTTTCCATGGAGGAAGTGGGTATGGTATATGCCTCAATAAAGAAGGTCCTTATAATTGTGGCTGCAATAACTGCAAATATTATTGCATCGGCCCATTCTCTGCTTGCTGACTTTTTTACCGGAGCAATTTTATCAGGATGGGTATATTCTTCATTGGGTGCAAATCCCAGGTACGGTAGATACACAAAAGGAAACAAAACACCCAGTGCCTGCTCTCCCAAACCGTCTTTGCGGAAACATTTCAGGGTTTCTACCACCATAAGCAAAAGGGTAAAAACATTTATATACGGAACCAGAATAAAAATGTACCACCACAAAGGTTTTTTAATCACCTTTAACCAGATATAAAAATTATAGAAAGGAATGACGGCCTTCCACCCTTCATAGCCTGCTTTTTCAAAAATACGCCACAACCCTGCAGCACTGGCAAGAAAAAACAAAAGACTAAGCAACATGTATACACTCATAGGTAAATTATATTAAATATTTAACAGATCGTTCATTGTAAAAACTCCTTTCTTATCCCTGACCCATTCTGCGGCCATCAGGGCTCCCATTGCAAATCCATCTCGATTAAAGGCTTCATGTCTGAGGCTGATAGTATCAATACCGGAAGTGTAAGATAAAGAATGTGTACCTGTAACACCTTCAATACGACGTGCTTCAACCGGTATCTCATCTTCTCCCGGCTTATCGGCAACCAGTTTCCAGCCTTTGTAATTTTTGTTTTCACTGATAATATCATCAACCATACTGATAGCTGTGCCACTGGGGGTATCCAGCTTTTGCGTATGGTGTATTTCTTCAACATCAATCTTATAATCAGGATAACCGGCCATCAATTTTGCCAGATACCTGTTCATAGCGAAAAACAAATTAACTCCTATGCTGAAGTTTGACGCATAGAAAAGGGTTCCATTACTTTTTTGACAATAATTGCGGATTTCATCAAGTTTTTCTTTCCAACCCGTGGTGCCCGTTACAACGGGGATTTTCAAATCCAATAGTCTTTTTAAATTGGATACAACAATATGTGGGGCGGTAAACTCAATTGCAACTTTGGCCTGCATTAAGGTATCTGATTTAGTTTTCCAATCATCTTCATTATCGATTACCGCAACTATGTCGTAATTAAGCCTGCGGCAATGCTTTTCAATTTCATGTCCCATTTTTCCATAACCCACAATGGCGATTTTCATATTTTTACCCATAATTCATATGTTAAAACCGAAATGTAAACTTCAGGCCGGCAAAAGAGTTATTTCTATTTCCATCCTGCATCATCAAATTCGGAATTAATACAGGCTGAAGATTCATGCTTAACTCTTCTCCCACGTCAAAATCAAGCAAATGCGCATCAACAGTGGCATCCAAAACATTTAAAATGTAAAGTGCCGCTCCGGCAATATATGTTATTTCAAGATTACGCCGATAAAAATTCATAGCCCGTTCAAGTCGGTCTGTAGAAACCCAGGGGAAATCATCAGTAGTATTTGGGTTACCATCCACTCTTGCAAGATAAGCCCGTCTGAAGCTCTGATACTCAGTATTATTAAAATCAACAAACCAGGCAACGGCTGCAAATCCTGCATAAATTACAGGGATTTTCCAGTATTTTCGGTTATAAGCCTGTCCAAGGCCGGGTAATGTGGCAGAAAGCATAGTAGCTTTTTGCGGCGAATGATCTTTAAATCTGTCATTATTCCTCCCCACCGGTACAGGTTGTTCATCTGCGATTTCAATTCGTGGTCTTTCAGGTATAGTATCTGTCTCATGTTCTATTGGATCAACAACAGGAATGAAAGCAGGTAGTGTATCATTGGTTTGGGCAGGTTCAGTACCCCGACGGGATGCAGGTACCGTATCCTGAGTCAGATAATAGGATGATGCAAAAATGGTTTCCATGCAAAAAGTAAATCCAAAAAATAAAACAAAGCTCAATGTGATTGAGCTTTTGAAGATTTGATATTTCTTTGCCCTTTTCAAGGTAAGGAACTTACTTTCCTGCATCTGAAAGATATATCTTATTTTTGAAGGATTTTCAGTATACGCTCAAGATCCTCCTCAGATGAAAAATTAATCACAACAGACCCCTTACCTCCCATGCGTGCTTTAACCTGCACTTTTGTACCATAAACCTCAGAAAGAGATTTTTGCAGATTGTAATATTTTGAATGATCTGTTTTGTTTTTTGGCCTGTTGGGATTTTCCTGACCTTCCTGATTGTATTCAGCCAGATTTTTTACAATCTCTTCCACGTCTCGCACAGAAAGACCCTGGGCAACAACATCATTGAAAACATCAATTTGTGTTTGAATATGGTCAATAGAAACCAATGCCCTGGCGTGCCCCATGCTGATCAAATCCTGCCGAAGGCCAATCTGTATTTCAGCCGGAAGCTTGAGCAACCGCAAATGGTTAGCAATGGAAGGGCGCGATTTTCCAAGCCTCTCGGCAAGCATTTCCTGGGTAAGTTTGAAATCATCAATAAGCTGTTGATAACCCAGTGCGATTTCGATGGGATTGAGGTTTTCACGTTGAATATTTTCAACGATTGCCATCTCACGCATATTCTGATCATCGGCTGCACGAATATATGCCGGAATTTCGGTCAAACCGGCCAATACTGCAGCACGGCAGCGCCGTTCGCCAGAAATAAGCTGAAACTTACCATCTTTGGTTTTTCGAATGGTAACCGGCTGAATAACTCCTTGTTCTTTTATGGAAGCTGCAAGCTCCTGAAGTGACTCCTCATCAAAATCTGTGCGGGGCTGATAAGGGTTGCTGTCAATCAGATCAAGCAGAACATGGGCGATGGTACCTGTGGCATGCAGATCCTTTTCTATATCATAACTGGGTTGGGCTTCTGCACCTGATGTATCAAGCAATGCACTTAGTCCTTTTCCCAGGGCTCTTTTCTTAGCGTTCATTTTCAATATTTATGTTTCTTTCGGATTCTTCCAGTTGTGTTAATTGATTTTTCTGCAAAATTTCCCTGGCCAGATTCAGATAATTTATTGCTCCTTTACTGCTGGCATCGTGCATGATTATCGTTTCACCAAAACTAGGGGCTTCACCCAATTTTGTATTACGTTGAATGATGGTATCAAAAACCAGTTCCTGAAAATGACTTTTTACCTCTTCCACAACCTGGTTGGAAAGTCGTAACCTCACATCATACATTGTAAGCAGTATACCTTCAATTTCGAGACCAAGATTAAGACGTGACTGGACAATTTTTATTGTATTCAACAATTTTCCCAGGCCTTCAAGCGCAAAATATTCGCATTGAACCGGAATAATCACAGAATTGCTTGCTGTAAGAGCATTTACGGTAATAAGCCCAAGAGAAGGAGAGCAATCTATCAATACAAATTCGTAATCATCCTTTACTTTATCAATTACTTTTTTCATAACCTTTTCACGATTGGGCAGATTAATCATTTCAATTTCTGCACCCACCAGATCAATATGAGCGGGGATAAGGTCAAGGTTAGGAGTGGAAGTATTTAATAAAATATTTCGGGGATCCACTTCATCAATAATACATTCATAAATACTGGTTTTGATTACTTTAGGATCAAACCCAACCCCTGAGGTGGCATTGGCTTGGGGATCCGCATCAATGAGAAGCGTTTTGTGCTCCAGCACAGCAAGGCTGGCAGCAAGATTAATGGCTGTTGTGGTTTTTCCTACACCACCTTTCTGGTTTGCAATTGCAATGACTTTACTCATAGGGTAATTGTGTTATATTATTTAGTGTTTGGTGTATAGTAATTGGTGATTAGTGATTATCGCTATCAGAACTTAAATAATTGAATATATGAATTTTAAAGGTTTCCCAATAAAAATTTACCCTTTTCGGAGCGTAGGTGCAAATTTACAATTTCTACTTGCTTTGACCGGTTTTTTTTACAAAAAATTCCCAACATCATTATTTTGTCAATTTATAAAAACGTATAGTCAAAACAATCAAATAAACTACAAAAAAAGAGTTGGAGCCTTAGCCCCAACTCTTTTCAGACATTAAAAATTAAATATTGTGATAAATTATTTCTCATTGCTTTCATCTGAAGAATCATTATCATCCTTATCTTCAGATTTTTTCAAATCTTCAAATTCAACATTGGTAAATTCTCTTTCTTTTTTTCTTTTTTCTTCTTCAGCCATTTCGTCAAGGTATGACTGGGGAACTTCACCTGTTGCAATAAATTCGTATGCCTGCTTTAAAGCATTTTCAAATTTATCGAAATCTTCCTGGTATAAAAACAGTTTATGTTTTTCGTAAAAGAATTTGCCGGATTGCTGATCGAATCGTTTTTTGCTTTCTGTAATTGTAAGATAGTTTTCACCGGCACGCGTAGATTTCACATCGAAGAAATAAGTTCTCTTACCTGCCCTCACGGCTTTGGAAAATAATTCCTCGTTATTAAACTTCTTACCTGTATCTTCCTTACTCATATTTATTTCCTCTTTTTTAAAATGGTTTGGCAAAAATAAAAAAAGTTTTTTCAAAGTTAAAAGCCCGTTATTTCATGTAATTTGGTTTAAAAAATTATCGGACATTTAATCAAATATACTAAATTCAAAAGACTTTATTAATCTGGCATTGTTATAAAAACAATTAAAATTGTTATTAATTAAAAGATAAACAGATAATTTGTCTATCTGGTTTAAATTTAACAGTTTTATATCTAAATTATTTTGTGCATTAAGAAAGTTTTTAAAAATGAATTACTTTTGCAGTGTTTTTCAGAAATTCTGGGAAATCTCGTTCCTTGTTAAAGTATGAATTTTTTACCTTATGCTAAACAGAAGGCATTTACGCGTTAAAGTTTTACAAAGCCTGTATGCTTTTTTCCAATCGGGAAATACTTCACTGGATGCCGGCGAAAAAGAGTTGCTTTTTGGTATTGATAAAATTTATGATCTTTATCTGTATCAGTTAACATTGATTATGGATATCGGTCGCCAGGCCCGAAAAAATATTGAAGATAACAAAAACAAAAAAAGACCGACTGCTGATGACCTCAACCCCAATACGCGCTTTATTGAGAATCAATGCCTGAACGGTATTTTATCCAGTAAAGCACTGGAGAACAAACTAAAAGAGCGAAAAATATCCTGGGCTTCTGCACCTGAAATTTCCAGAAAAATATTCCTCCATTTCCGTGAAAGTAAACATTACCAGGAATACCTGAAATCTGATTTGAATTCCTTTGAAAATGACCGGAGTTTGATTTTAATACTTCTTAAAAATTACATTTGCGAATCAGAACTTCTTCATCACTTTTATGAGGACACATCCATCTATTGGCTTGATGACTGGGAGCTTGTAAATAAAATGATCATCAAAAACATCAAAGCCATGAGTAATGGGAACGAAAATGATTTTCAACCCATGAACCTTTATAAAGATTTGGATGACAAAAGATTTGCAAGGGAATTGTTCAAAAAAACTATATTGCATGATAAGGATTTTTCACCCATGATTGCTGCTAAAACCCAAAATTGGGATATTGAGCGTATTGCACTCATGGATATAATTATCATGAAGATGGCACTGACAGAAATCACAAAGTTTCCTGAAATACCCGTCAAAGTTTCCTTGAATGAATATATAGAATTATCGAAAATGTACAGTACTCCCAAAAGCAAAGTGTTTGTCAATGGAGTGCTTGATAAGCTTGTAGAAGAATTAAATGGAGAAAACAAGATTAAAAAGAAATTACAATCCTGAAATATGTTTAAAACTTCTCATCTGCATATCATTTTATTTTTCTATTGCGTAATTTTCATTTCGTGCGGAAAATCAGCAGGTGGGGGCGGAAACTATGAAGATAGTGAAAGAAATACAACTGCTTTTGGACCCGAAATCAAATTTGATAAGGAATTGCATGATTTCGGTAAAATCATTAGCGGTGAAAGAGTTGTTTATGGATTCAGATTTACCAACACAGGAAGCAGTCCATTAATTATTACAGGCATACGAAGTGGTTGTGGCTGCACAGTAGCTGATTATCCTAAAGAACCTTTAATGCCAGGTGATGATGGAAGAATTCAGATTGTTTTCAACTCATCCGGCAGAAGAGGATTTCAATCCGAATCTGTCAGAGTTTTAACAAATGCTAAGGAATCTATTGTAACTTTGCGTATTACGG
This sequence comes from Bacteroidota bacterium, assembly GCA_007693555.1. Classification (GTDB taxonomy): domain Bacteria; phylum Bacteroidota; class Bacteroidia; order Bacteroidales; family UBA7960; genus SKVR01. Next base: position 37,354 of record REDJ01000113.1, on the reverse strand, counting down.
CTGAAGTACTCGAAAGATAATAAAGAATCATTTTTTATAATCATTAAACAATCAAATATCATGAATATGCTTAATATTTTGTTAATGTCTCAGGAAGGAGAGGGAAGCGGCTTTGGAGCTTTCATTCCCCTGTTACTAATCATTGTGGTTTTTTACCTGTTCTTTATCCGTCCACAGCTTAAAAAGCAGAAAGACGCCCGTAAATACAGGGAAGCTCTCAAAAAAGGAGATAAAATCATTACCATTGGAGGAATCCACGGGAAAATTACTGAGGTTCAGGAAAAAACTTTTACTATTGAAGTAGCTCCTGAAATCCGTTTCAGAGTAGAAAAATCTGCCGTTGCCATGGACGGCCCGCAGGAGCAACAACTTTCAGAAAACAGATAATTCTGAATTTATGTATACATATCCTGACCACAATAATTAATAAGTGGTTGGGATATTTTTTTCATTATATAACCTTATTATATAGCATTGCCAGATAATTTATGAAGTTACTGACGTGGCGAAATATACGAAAGACACCTGAAGTCCGGCAAAAAACAATCATTTTTGTTGTTTGCCTCGTATTCAGTTTTATTTTCTGGCTATCCATAAAGCTTTCAAGGGAAAGTGAAGCTATCATACCCATTGAATTTCAGGTAACAAATATACCTATCGACTTGATTTTTACCGGCCAGAGCGATAGTACATTTGTATTTACTGTTCAATCTACTGGCATAAGACTTATTACTTCCGGGTTTTTGAGGAGGATTAAAAAACTGGAAACAGATTTTAGAAATTTACAGCAGTTGAAACGCGATGGCGAACGTTTATTCTTTTTCACTTCCTCGCAGGCAGAAACACGCTTTTCTCTGCTAAGTGATATACCACGATCTGCCGTAGAAGCACTTCCCGATACTATTTTTTTTCAGGTTGAGGATGCTTTTTTTAAAAGAGTTCCGGTCAAGCTGATTAAAGACTTAAATCTGCAGCCCGGTTTTAAATTGTATGATGTGCCTGCTATTACACCCGATTCCCTAGATGTTTACGGACCTGCAGAATTAGCGGACACAATCAGATTTTTTAATACCAGTATGTTAACTGCCACCCAGGTAGAACATAATATTAACTGTAACCTTAAAATTGATAATCCATGGAGAAATCAACAAGTAAATATTTCAGCAGATGAAGTAGAAGTTTTTATTTCTGTGGAAGAGTTTACTGAAGCCACAGTTGAGATTCCGCTAAATGTTGATTGTGATGGTTTGAATAATATCAGCGCTAATGGTGAACTTATGCTTTTTCCTGATAAAGTAACTGTTTTTTATCTTGTTGCATTGAAAGATGACAAAAAAATAATTGCAGATATGTTCCGCGCTTATGTGAGCTGCCCGGATACAATAGCCACGTCCGGACAAAGACTAGCAGTTGAAATCAGGGAAAAACCAACCCTCATCGATTTAATTAGGGTAAGTCCCCCGGAGGTTGAATATATTTGGATAAAAAGATGATTATATGCTTAAGGTGGCGCTTACAGGCAATATAGGAAGCGGAAAAACTCTCATTTGCAGGTTTTTTGAAATATTGGGTATCCCTGTATTTTATGCCGATGCCGAGGCCAAAAAGCTTTATGAAAACAAAAACATCCTACTGAAAGTAAAACAGGAATTTGGAGACCAGATTCTTACCTCCCAGGGTAATCTTGATAAAACTCTTCTTGCAGAAAAAATATTTACCAATAAAGAAAACCTGAAAAAAATAAACCGGATCATACATCCTGAGGTATTTAAAATATTTGAAGAATGGATCAACAATCAGAAAAATAAACCTTACGTTATACAGGAAGCAGCAATTCTTTTTGAAACCGGAGGCTACAAAAGGTTTGACAAAACAATACTCGTGTATGCTCCTTACGAAACTTTGGTTGAAAGGGTTATGAAACGTGACGGCCTTAAACGGCAGGAAGTACTTAATCGACTGCACAATCAAATGGATCAGGAGCAAAAAAAGCAACTGGCTGACTATTTGCTCTTAAATGATAATTCACAACTTCTCATCCCTCAAATTCTGAAGCTGCATCAGCAATTAACGGAATTATCCTAATGATTTCTTAATCAAAAACACTACCTGTTAAATTTTTCTTCTCCTTGCGTAAGAAATATTCCTTTAATTATCTTAAATTGCACAATATCTCACCTGATTGAATTAATGAAAAGCAACAAAAAATATCTACTTAACAACATTTTATATTTTATTTATCGGGTTATTTTGCTAATTTAGCGGAATATCAACCACAAAAAACCACAGCCATGAATCACATAGTAGTAGGAATTGATTTTTCCAAATCGTCTGTCAAAGCATTCGAATATGCATTAAACGTTGCATCTGTAACAGGGTCTGATCTGAAACTAATATACGTAAGGAAATACCGGGATGTTGATAATGTGCTTCCTGAAGGAAGTAAGGGCCTGCCAACCTCAATCGAAAAAGGGTTCAAAAACCTTGTTAAAAAAAACAAGGAAACATTTTCAGGCGAAATCAGCTATCGTATTTTTACGGGTAAAATTTACGAAGAGGTAACAAACTTTGCCAAATATACCGAAGCCTCGATGATTATTGCCGGTGCGCATGGCATGTCGGGCTTTGAGGAATTCTGGGCGGGTAATAATGCAATTAAGATCATTACACATGCCAACAAGCCGGTTATTACCCTAAAAAAGAATTATAAAATCAAACCCAAAGCCATAGAAAAAATAGTAATTCCTATTGACAGCACATTTGAAACAATCCAGAAAGTTCCTTTCACGATAGAACTTGCCAAAAAGTTTAAAGCACAGATCAATATTCTTTCGCTATACAGTTCCAGGATGAAAAACATTGAGCAAAGGGTTGACAACAGCACAAAAGAAGCACTGGCATTGGTAATTAAATCCGGCCTTCGTCATATAAACGAAAAAGCTGAATGCGAAAATATTACCCAGGCAACAATCGATTATGCCTTAAAAAGAAATGCCGATATGATTTCTATTATGACCGAACAGGAGTTTTCATCCCATACTGTGGTTATGGGAAGCTATGCACAACAGATGGTTAATCAGTCCCCCATACCTGTGCTTAGCAATAAAACACGCATACTGGTTCCTCAGGATTCCATAATAGAATAAAGTTTTATTTTACTTTAATTCTTGGTAATTTTGCGTGTATTCTGTAATTGGTTTTCCCTGTTGCAATAAATATATTGAAGGGTCGTTTTTTACAGGACAACAGTTATGTATTGAATTTCAGAATTTGTGACAAACAGACTATACATCCTCCTTTCTCGTCTTGTTTTTCTGTTTATCTGCTTTGTTTCCTTGCCTTTTATTGCATTTGGGCAAAGCCAGAGTGGCAGAGTATATGAATTTATCAATCTGCCGGCCACAGCGCGTATTACGGCACTTGGTGGCTATGCCGCCCCTACCTTAGACAATGATTTGGGAATGGCGCTTTTTTACCCCTCTTTATTAACATCGGAGATCAACAACCAGATTTCCCTCAATTTTGTGGATTATTTCAGTGATATAAATTACGGCACTGCAGCTTTTTCAAGAGGTTTTAACAGAATAGGACAACTAACATTTGCTATTCAGTATATTGATTATGGAAGGTTTACAGAAGCAGATGAATTTGGTAATACACTTGGGAATTTTTCAGCAGCTGAATATGCAATAAACCTGGGATGGGGTCGGAAACTCAACGACAGGTTCAGTATAGGCAGCAATATCAAAGCCATAAGTTCAGGTTTAGAGCAATATTCTTCATTTGGCCTTGCCGCCGATGTGGCACTGGGTTATACCGACCATGAACGGTTTTTTGCTGCAAGTCTGGTATTTCGTAATATCGGTAGGCAAATCACCACCTACTATAATAACAGAGAACCCTTACCATTTGATATTGTACTTGGAGTTTCCAAAAAACTCATTAATGCTCCGCTGCGTTTTACATTTGTGGCACATAACCTACATATTTATGATCTTACATATGAAGACCCCCTGGACACAGGTCAGGCATTTCCGGGTTTAACCACTCCAAGAACCACCGCACAGGAAAGGTTCAGTGAAATTAGTGATAAACTGCTTCGACATGCTGTGTTTGGAATGGAGTTTACTCCTACTGAAAACTTTATTGCCTCAATAGGATATAACTACAGGCGGCGCCAGGAGATGGGGGTTGACAGTAAGCTTTCCACTGTTGGTCTTTCCTGGGGAGTGGGGATCAGGGTATCGCATTTCATGTTTCAGTACGGCCGTTCTCATTATCATCTGGCTGGTGCACCCAATCATTTTTCTATCTCTACCAATCTGGACAGACTGTTTTTTGGAGGAAATGAAGTCCCAAGTATTCGTTAATCAGGAAAAAATGAGAGTGAGTATAGATAAGCAGTCCGGGTTTTGTTTTGGTGTAATTAACGCCATAAAGACTGCTGAAGAAGAGCTGGAAAAATACGATACACTTTTCTGCCTGGGAGACATTGTACATAACAACAAGGAGGTTGAGCGTCTCAAAAAAAAAGGACTTATCATCATTAATCATCAGGATTTTCGAAAACTATATAATACAAGGGTTCTAATTAGGGCTCATGGTGAACCTCCGGAAACTTACCAGATTGCCAGGGAAAACCAAATTGATATAATTGATGCCTCATGCCCTGTGGTGCTGAAACTACAAAACAAGGTAAAAAAGGGTTATAATGAAATCACATCTGAAAAGGGGCAGGTAGTCATTTTCGGGAAAGTGGGACATGCAGAAGTGAATGGTCTTTCGGGACAAACCGGTAATAATGCAATAATAGTAGACAGCAATTACGAAAACTTTGAGCAAATAGATTTTTCCAGACCCATAAATCTTTACAGTCAAACCACCCAAAGCAAGGGAAAATACCTGGAATTAATTGAGCGAATAAGGTCGGAACTGACCAGGAAAAACTGTAATCCTGATAAATCTCTGAACGTTTTTCATACAATTTGCGGCCAGGTATCCAATCGTGGGCCTCATCTGGCTGAGTTTGCCAAAAACCATGATATAATTGTTTTTGTCAGTGGCCTGAAAAGCTCTAACGGAAAGTATCTTTTCGAAATTTGCCTCCAAAACAACCCTAACTCTTTCTTTATAGCAGGAAAGGAAGACCTGCGAAAAGAATGGTTTGAAAATGTGAATCATGCAGGAGTCTGCGGTGCCACATCCACTCCAATGTGGCTGATGGAAGAGGTTGCCGGTCAAATCAGAGATTTTTCCGGGATATCCTAGGCAGGAAATATGCACTATAATTAACTAAAGCTTTCTGATAATGGTAAGTCCGTCTCTGAAAGGTAACATAAGATTTTCCGCGCGTTGATCGTTTTGTACAAATTTGTTAAAATGAATAAGTGCATTAGCTTCAGGATCACCGTTTGCTGCGTCTTCTGACAATACCTTGCCACTCCATAAAACATTATCGGCAAGTATTACTCCTCCGGGTTTTAACTTTTCAAGCACATGTTCATAGTAAAAAGTATAGTTTTCCTTATCTGCATCGATAAAGGCAAGATCAAAGGGGCCATTCAGGGTTGGCAGAATATCAACAGCCTCCCCGATAAGATATTCAATCTTATCAGAAAGTCCGGCTTCCTTAAAAAAACTCCGGGTAAATTCTTCCAGTTCAGGATTATGATCAATGGTGATAAGTTTGCCGTTTTTTTTCAGGCCACGTGCCATACAAATTGCTGAATAACCGGTATAAGTTCCGATTTCCAATATCCTTTCCGGTTGGAGCATGCAGCTAATCATTTCAAGCAATTTCCCCTGCATATGACCTGAAAGCATGCGTGGCCTCAGGATTCTGGCATGCGTTTCACGATTCAGTTTTTGCAATATTTCGCTTTCCGGGCTGGAATGCAACTGTGCATAATTTTCAATATCAGGATGAAGAAAATTCATAAAGTGATAAATTAAAAATGGGTTTTATGGTCATAATTCACTAAAGTATACGAAGCCCGACTTTCACTTGGGTTTGTACATGAGCATACTCAGCTGATCCGGGTCAAAAATCTCATTGGCCACCTCGAGAACCTGTGAAGCAGTGACTTTTTCAATTTTGTGGGTTATCTGTTCCAGGGTATCAATTCTGTCGTACAAAATCAGACTTTTCCCCAGTGAGAGCATTTCATTCAGATTGGATTCAAATGAAATCGCTACCTGCCCCTGTAGCTGAAGTTTTGCCCTTTTCAGTTGTAAACTTCCCAATGTTTTTTGGCGTAAATTCTTAAGTTCACGCAATATCAACTCTACCGATTTATCAATAAAATCATGATCTGTTCCCAGGTAAATACTGAATATACCCGTATCTGAATAGGGTTGATAATGGCTTTCAATATTATAACAAAGTCCATGCTTTTCGCGGATAGCCATATTTAGCCGGGAGTTGAGGCCCGGTCCTCCCAAAATATTGTTTAACAGGACCAACGCGGTTTTTTTATCATTTCCGGCACTGTAGGCTTCGCTTCCTATTACACAATGGACCTGGTGGTTACGTCGTTTAACGTGTTTGGTTTCCGCCCTGTAATTTGTAAATGCATTGCGTGGCATAACTTTATCCGATGCAGGGATTTGACCAAAATATCTTTCTGCAAGCCTTATTAACTTTTCAAAATCAATATTTCCCACAGATGATATCACCATCTGACCGGTTACATAGTTTCTTTGCAGAAATTCAAAAATATTTTCTCTACGGAATTTTTTCAGATGCCTTGGTGTTCCCAGAATATTCGCTCCCATGGGGTGTTTTTTAAATACCAACTCATCAAAATCATCAAAGATCTGTTCTCCCGGGTTGTCTTTATAGGAATTGATTTCATCAATAATCACATCTTTTTCCTTTAGGATTTCTTTTTCAGGAAAAACGGAATGGAAAACAATATCGGAAATAACATCCAAACACCTTGCGTAATGAATATGCATAAAAGATGCATAAATGCAAGTATCCTCCTTACTGGTATAAGCATTGAGTTCACCGCCCACATTTTCCATATGACTAAGTATGTGATAGGCTTTTCTTTTGCCTGTACCTTTAAAAATTAGATGCTCTATGAAGTGTGCCAAACCCTGCTCATGGCTGAGTTCGTCACGCGAACCTGCATTTATGGTGAGCCCGCAATGAGCCACCAGGCTTTTCACAGGCTTGTGAACCAACCTTATACCATTGGACAAAGTGTGAGTAAAATATTGCATAGAGAATTAAATAAAATCAGTGAAACGACCCCTTATTTTCTTTGGGCAAATTTCATTTTATAGGAAGGATTGACTGTACCTTTTATGATATTATTCAACTTATTGCGGATCAAACGTCTTTTGAGAGGTGAAATACGGTCAACTAATACTATTCCTTCAATATGGTCATATTCATGTTGAATAATACGCGCAGCTATACCACCAAATATTTTTTCATGAGAATCAAAACTCTCATCCTGATACCTGATTTTTATAACCGGCTTACGTGAAACATCTTCACGCAGGTCAGGAAAGCTCAGACACCCCTCGTTAAAAACCCATTCCTCACCTGCTTCCTCCAGAATAACCGGGTTGATAAAGACTTTTTTAAAATCCTTTAATTCAGGTTTTTCATCCTCAAAAGGACTTGCATCGATAATAAAGAGTCTTATGGGAAGTCCTATCTGCGGGGCGGCAAGCCCTACACCACTTGCATTGTACATGGTTTCCCACATATTATCAAGAAGCTCTTTGAGATTGGGGTAGCTTTCATCGATTTCTTCAGCTTTTTGCTTCAAAACCGGGTTACCATATCCAACAATAGGCAATATCATTGTTAATTTGTTTATTCGTTTTGATAATTATTTTCTGGATTTCTGATGGGTTTTCAGTTCCATATAAGATTGTAAAATTAAAGTAGCACTAATTGTATCTACAAGCTCTTTATTACGCCTGTCTTTTTTTCCTAATCCGGCATCTATCATGGTCTGAAATGCCATTTGGGAAGTAAACCGTTCATCCATCCTGTCAACAACCAGGTTTGGGAATTGTTTTTTCAGATGTTTTACAAAAGGATCTATAAACCTTGAAGCATCCGAAGCTTTGTTTTTCATGTCACGTGGTTCACCTACCACGATGCAGTCAACTTTTTCGTGCGAGATGTAATCTTTCAGAAAGGTCATCAGATCTTTAACATGCACAGTTGCAAGACCATTGGCAATAATCCTGCTTTCATCTGTTACTGCTATTCCTGCACGTTTCTGACCATAATCTATGGCCATGATTCTTCCCATATAATTATTTGGTTTAAAAAGAATTGCAAAGATACATAATTATGAATTTGTAGCTTTCCAATCAAAAGTTTGAATTGTACCGTCCTTAAAAATAATAAGACAAGGGATATCAGGGCTCCAGTAGTATAAACCTGTTTTGCTCACCGCCCCGGCTGAATGAATTCGTATTTACATTGTAACGGAAGTAAGCCGGAGAAGCAAATACAGTGGAGGCATTTTTTTGTACATAGCGATTAAGCAGATGCTCAAAAATATACCGCGCATTGCGTTGCCCGGCAAATCTGTTCAACTCAATTATATCATTTGGCCCAACCAATATTGAACTATACTGATATGTAACTTCACCGCTCAACCCCCTGTATCGAAACCGACCATCAACAAAATCTCCGGTAAAAAAGTTCGAATAAAGCACCTGCATTCCGTTTTCTTCCGTCTGGTCATCTACCTTCACAAACTCGAACCAGGTATTACGGGCTATATTCCGAAGCAGAAAATCCTGCCGATATAAAGTAGTGTCTATCAAAGCACGGTCAGTCATTACCTCATCATATTCAATGATTTCTGTTTGTGCAATGGTAAAAATGTATCTTTCTCCAGGAGCACTGAGGAATTCGTCAAACTGTTCCGGTCTGAAAACCCTGAGAGGATAGCGTTTGAGGTGAGCAAAAAGGGACTCAACAAAAATATCAGTGAGTTCTTCTTCATCAAAGTCTTTTAAAAAATTGCTTTCTTCAAGGTTTGCGGGATTTTCAAATTGTGCTTGTGGATTAGCCGGATCAAACGGATAATAGTTTATAAAACTCAATGTTGGAGGTACAATCATAACCGCAGGTTTTTCGCTTCTGCTGTCAGTAAACTGGCGTGCAGTTCGTAATCCAGGCATACAGGAAGACAATGCCGGTAAAAGCAAAAAAAACAATGCAATATTTTGTAACCTTTTTTTAAATAAAAACATCAAAAGATAAACGTAACTGATATAGCTATAATTGTAGTTTGACCTGGATATCCTCTATTTAGTTTTCCTGTGCAACCAATTTTTGCCCTATTTGTTTTCCGTATTCTTTGGCTAACTCATATTCATTCTCATGCGGGGTAAATTTAACAAACACTCCTTCGCCCAGTACATCCAGTTTAAGATTGTTGAGTGTAGAGTTTATGAGCTTAGTTGCCTCACCACTCCAGCCATATGAACCGAAGGAGCCGGCAACTTTTCCTTTGTCGCGTATGGGACTGATTACTGCAAACATACGGTATATAGGCAGCAGAATATTCTGATTTATGGTAGGACATCCCACTATGATTCCTTTACTTTTGGCAATGCGCTCATCAATATCACCCAGTGACATGGTTTCAATATCGGCAATTTCTATTTCAAAATCGCCGGTTGATTTAATGCCTTCTGCAATTTTTTCTGCCAGGATGCCGGTATTTTGATACGCTGAAACATAGGGTATGAAAACATGGGTTTTTTCCGGTTGGGTAAGTGCTTCTGTGGCGTATTTTTCTGAAATATCAACCCACTTTTTCCATTGTGTCAACAGCAAAGGCCCGTGTCCTGTAAGAATACCTTTAATTTCCAAAGGACGGATTTTTTCAATGGCTTTCAGCATAAATTTGCTGAAAGGTTTGAGAATCACATCAAAATAATACTTAAATGCCTTATCAAAATCTCCTACCTGGTCGTCATACATTTTATGATGGCAATAATGGCAGCCGAAAGAATCGCATGTAAACAAATATTTGTCCTCCTCAAGGTAAGTATACATGCTGTCGGGCCAGTGAAGATTAGGAGCTGAAATGAACCTTAAGGTTTTATTTCCCAAATCAAGAGTATCGCCATCCTTTGCCACAATATGGTCAAAGTTTTTACCAAGGAAATCTTTCAGATAATTGATTGCAATGCGGCTGGCAACTACTTTTGCTTTGGGTGCAATTTCCAGTAATTTTTCCAGGTTACCACTATGGTCAGGCTCAGTATGGTTCAGTATGATATATTCAATTTCAGCCGGATCAGTTACTTGTTTGATTTTAGCCAGATAACTGTCCCAAAACTTAGCTTTACTGGTTTCCACAATTGCTTTTTTATCGGCATTGATAAAATAACTGTTGTAGGTGGTACCATATTCGGTTTCCATAACCACATCAAAAGAGACAATGTCATAATCAAGGATACCTATCCACTTTACATCATCATTGATATCCAAAACCTGGGTATCGGGTACTTTTTGGTCTTTCATTGTATATTCAGATTTTTATTTTTATTATTCAAAATCAATTCTTATTTGACCGGCTTCAGCATCACCTTTGCCGGATTTAGGCTTTTCCTTCTTTTCCTTTTTTTCCTTCTTTTTCTTCAGTTTTTTATCTTTAGAAATTACTTTTTTTTCAGTTGAGATATCTTCTGTTTCAGCTGAGGTATCTTCTGTTTCAGTTGGTGCAGCTTCTGTTTCAGTTGGTGCAGCTTCTGTTTCAACTAAGATATCTTCGTTTTCTTCCTGCTCCAAAGTTTCCTTTGTTTCTTCAGGCTCAGCAGAAGTTTCAGGTTCATCCGGTATTTCAGGTTCAAGCCATTCCATGCTTTCCACCTTGTTGGTTGTCAGTCTTTTTCCTTTCGCCCTGTAGCTCTTGATACCGATAAAATCATGCACATCTATTATTTCATCCGTTTTTTGCTTTCTGCCTTCTGGTAAAAGATTAATTTTCAACCTGGGGTATTTTGAAACATTGATAGCAATCAGCCGGTTTGCAGGATGCTCACCAATTAAACTCTGAAACTTCTCAGAAAGTTCAGGATGAAATCGTTTAATATAGTAATGTCCTGATTCTCCGTCAAGATATACTACTGAAACAATTCGCTCCGGATTATATTTCTCAATGAGCAATGGCAGGTTTTCAAAATGTAATGACAGCTCATAACCCGTAGTTCTGAAATTACCCGACTGGAATATTGACAAAATCTTATCATCTCCTTTGAATGCACCAATAAACTCTCCCCTTTTATCCACATTCAACCTGAGGACATTTTCATCAAACCATATATTGAGTGCGCTCAATGTAGATACACCCTGGTCTTTTAAAACAACCTTGCGTACCTGATGCTTTGTTAACTGGTTTCCGGAAGCACTTCGACCTTTGATGGCCAAATCTTTAAAATCAAGATCGAAAACCGGTTTTTTAAGCTTGGGTTTATGCCGCAGGTAAACGGTTACGATTTCTGCTTCTCCATTTGGGTTGGCGGTGAAATAGAGTACTTTGGTTCCTTTTGTACCTTTGGTAAGCCCATATTCTTTGTCACGGGTAACACCTTTTACGAAAAATCTTTTCATATACACAGGGCCTTTGGTTCCATCCTGGTATATCATATTGTAGATGGTACGGTCATCATTTTTTTCAAATACCGCAATATGGATAATATCCTTTCCTACAAAAGATTTTTCTGAAACTTTGGTAACAACAAATGTACCGTCACCCCTGAAGACAATAATATCATCTATATCAGAACAATCACAAACAAATTCATCTTTCTTCAGGCTTATACCTGCAAAACCTTCGGTGCGGTTTACATATAATTTTTCGTTGGCCACCGCCACCCGGGTAGCTTCAATATTTTCAAAAGAACGGATTTCTGTTTTGCGTTCACGACCCTTGCCATACTTTTCCTTTATCCTTTTGTAATAAGCAATGGCAAAGCCAATGAGGTTTTCCAGATTTTTGTTAACCCGCTTAAGTTTTTCCTCAAGATTGCGAATAATTTCATCAGCCTTTAGGGTATCATACTTTGAAATCCTTTTGATTTTAATTTCGGTCAGATGAACGATATCATCGTGGGTGATTTCGCGGTAAAACTGTTTTTTATAAGGTTCCAGGCCTTTATCAATGGTTTCGATAACTGCTTCCCAGGTTTCACATTCCTCAATATCACGATAAATCCGGTTTTCAATAAATATTTTCTCAAGGCTTGAAAAGAGTAATTGTTCAAGTAGCTCATGCTTTTCTATCTCCAGTTCCTTTTTGAGCAATTCCACAGTATGGTCGGCTGAAATAGCAAGTATTTCACTAACTCCTACGAAACGTGGTTTGCTGCCTTCAATCACACAGCAATTGGGAGAGATACTCACTTCGCAATCGGTAAAAGCATATAAAGCATCAATAGCCTGGTCAGGAGAAATATTGGGGGCAAGGTGCACAATTATTTCAACATTCTGAGCAGTATTATCTTCAATCTTTTTAATCTTGATTTTACCTTTATCATTGGCATTCACAATGCTGTCAATGAGGCTTACTGTTGTAGTGGCAAATGGAATTTCGGAAATTACCAGTGTTTTTTTATCCAGAATACTGATTTTTGCTCTTACTCTTACTTTGCCGCCACGAAGCCCGTCATTGTATTTTGAGAAATCGGCCTGCCCACCGGTTAAAAAATCCGGATAAATCTCAACCTTCCCCCCCTTCAGATATGAGATAGAAGCATCTATGAGTTCATTGAAATTATGGGGCATTATTTTACTGGCAAGGCCTACAGCAATACCTTCCACTCCCTGGGCGAGCAGCAGTGGGAATTTTACCGGAAGAGTTAGAGGTTCTTTATTACGACCATCGTAGGAATTTTTCCAGGAAGTTGTTTTTGGGTTAAACACCACATCCAGGGCAAACTTTGATAGTCTTGCCTCAATATATCTTGGGGCAGCAGAGCTGTCGCCGGTTAATATATTACCCCAGTTACCCTGGGTATCAATCAAAATATCCTTTTGACCTAACTGAACAAGGGCATCTCCTATGGCCGCATCTCCATGGGGATGATATTTCATAGTATGCCCGATGATATTGGCCACTTTGTTGTATCGCCCATCATCAAGCTCTTTCATGGCATGCAGAATTCTTCTCTGAACAGGTTTTAATCCATCCAGAATTTCCGGTACGGCGCGCTCAAGAATTACATAGGAGGCATAATCCAGAAACCAGTCTTCATACATCCCGGATATTTTGGTAACCCTGTCGGAAGGTTCCACATCTGAACCATCCGGTGATAAATTTTCGGACATCTCGCCTTCCTGAGTATTTTCCGGTAAATTATCTAAATTTTCGTCCATCTATCCGTAACAAAATAAATTAATTGCAAACCCTGTATCTGTTTATTTCTAAGGGTTTTCGGTAATATTGGGTTTAGCAGTTCTTCAGCCTGTTAAAGTGGTGCAAAGGTAATAATAATTGGCTGCCTTTTGAGGTAAAACTCCAATGTTCTAGCTAACCGGAATTTAACAACAAAACATAATATTCTGGTTGTCTGAAATTTATGCAAAAAGCATTGACTGAAATAATCTGACAAAATACTATCCTTTCATAAACCTGAGCAATAAAACTTCTGTCAGTAAAAACAAAATGCCAAGTAAAACAAATATTTTCCAAAGCTGCCTGCCACCCATAAAAGCTTCCATCTGTTTATCAAATGAAATGATTCCCGGTTCCAGTACCGAAACATTATCATTTTCTCTGACATAGTTCAAAGAATTGATATCCGATGCATTGTAGCTATCAAGGAGAGATTCACGTCTGTCATAGTTAAATGAAAGTACTCGCAAATTCTCATCATCGGTTTTCAAACGATAATTTCCGGCTTCACCAATCTGATCGTGAACAATCAGATTGGTGATTGTACCGATGTTTCTTATTTCCGGGATGATTTCCATATTTCTCCCCTGTATCCGGTACAACCCCTCTGAAGGCATTGCATTGCCACGAACATTTATTGCCTGATCTTTTCCAATAGTATAAAACAAAGGATGAAAAGAGGCACTGTGAAGGCCAATATTATAAAGGGTTGGTACAAACATGGCGTGCCGCGGAAAATTGCTGAACTGATCATTGGCAGGCACAGAAGATAAAAATACCTGCCCCTGTCCTGATGGTACGGATACAAAAAAGTAGTTTCCATTTTGCAGTTGCATAAGATAATTATCGCGAGCTTCTGTATGTCTGGTAATTACAAAGTACTGTTCAACCCTTGGTAAATCAATGTTTTCAGGAATTCTTTCAAACACACCGGAGTAAATGGGATGAAGTTCATTCAGTCCCGTAACCCTTGTTGAAACGGTATCTGTTTCAAGAAAACCGTTCACATTCATGGCCGACAAGAGTGCGTTATAAGAAGTTAAGTCAGCATTGGGTGAAGGAAAAATGAGCAGATTGCCACCGGCTTCCACGTATCTTCTGAGTTCAAGTGCCAGACCTTCACCAATACTTCGCAATTCATTAAGAATAATGAGATTTTGGGCAGGAAAAACAGAAAAATCAATTGCCGTCACATTTGTATTTCTGAAAATAAAACTTGTATCTGTTGAAAACAATGCATTCAAAAACGGATTGGGCTGATCCTGATTTATAACAAGTACAGGTATCTGGTCACTTAACTGAAAGGCGAAGTAAAACCTGTCGTCAAAAGTTACCGGATAGTCAGATATTTCAATATACCCTGCCTGGTTAGAGGTATTATCCAGTGTATAGGTTAGCGAAACGTCAACATATGAACCGGCTCTTATATCAAAGGTTGCAACCGATCTCTGCACTTCGTTTACATACAAACGCACTGGTTGGTTCTGTAATGGTTCTGAAGAGTCGTTATATATCCTTACATTAACGGTTAATACCTGACCGCGCATTCTTACAGGATTATCAATCCAGACAGAATCAATAAAAAGGTTAGATGGTCTTTGAGTCTGAAATGGAATGAGAACCTGGTTGATCAAGGTATCCGGATCAAAGTTTTCCCAGTCACTGATATTTATTTGAAAATCACTTAATACAAATGACCATGCATTGCTAATGATACCTTCCTCGTGCATAAGAGTTTTCTGACGATCAAATATTTGGGATAACATTCTGACATTGGGACTGAAATCAACCTGCGACACCATAGAAAGAAATTCCTCCCTGCTTACAAAACGCTGATGACGTCCTTCCAGGTCATTTGTTAGTAACTGAAACCCGTCAGAAGGTTCAAATGTTTGGGCAATTTCACCGGCAGTCACCTTTGCATGGTCAAGAAGTGTACCATAAGAAGAGCTTGCTTCCATGCTGAAGGAGTTGTCAATAAAAACACTTACATAGTTATTTTCAGCCATAACTAAACCCTCATCCGCAGGAATATAAGGCCTGGCAAATGCCATTACCAGGAAAATTATTGCAAGAATTCTTGAAATAAGAACAAGCAGATGCTTAAGGCGGGCCTGCTTTTGTGTTTCATCGGTTATTTGTTCTAAGAACCGGATATTGGAAAAATATATTTTCCGAAACCGGCGGAAATGAAACAAGTGAATAATTATTGGGATACTTATTGCACTTAATGCCAGTAAAAACCAGGGATATAAAAAACTCATATATTGAGTAGATAATTTTTAAGATTTAAAACCTTTACATACTGAACAAGCAAAAATAGTTCTTATTGTTTAATTGGAAACGGAAATAAATAATCTTCATATTTTTTGAATTACCTAAGACAAAAGAGCAGGTTTAATTCTAAAAAAATACTAAAAAAACGACTGTTTAAGCCAAAGGATATTTCATGAACTATTCAGTTTAAAAGCGATGTATTAACTCCTTAAAAAAGTTTATTTAGATAAAAATGATATATACTATTTTCTTATGGAAAGAAAATTTTGTACCTTGCATGCCTTTTATTCATTGATACTTTTATCAAATATTTTAAACATTTAACATAGGCTGATGTTCATATAAGCAGCTTAAACAACTTATCCATTTAATTAAAAAATATGCGATTTTTAAAATTTACCATTATTAAAGCTATGCTCGTTGTCATTTTTGCGGGCATAAATCCTGTTATGGCGCAAAGTGTAATAACGTCAAATCTGCAGGAAAGATTAAATGATTACAAATCCGGTGACATGATCCGGATCAATATCCGTTTGGAGGAACAATATGATGCGGAATTGATGAATGCAAAAACCACAGGCATTGCAGACCGTGAATTGAGAAGAGAGATTGTTGTAAACGAGTTAAAAAACTTTTCCAAAGAAAGTCAGAAAGATATAATGGCATTTTTGACAAATCAGGAAAAAAGTTTGAATGTGCAACAGGTTATGCAACTTTGGATTGTGAATCTTATCAATTGTTACGCTACACCTGAGGTTATTCAACAACTTGCAGAAATGCCGGGTATAGCCAGAATAGATTACGATCAGGTAAGACAAGTTCTTGACCTTGAAGAAATTTCAGCTCCCCTGGCTGAGCCCGATGCATTGGACTTCAATCCTAATACTGCATGGAATGTTGACCTTGTTAACGCTCCTGAAGTCTGGGATCAAGGCTTCATTGGTGAGGGAATTGTAGTAGCTGTTTTGGACACAGGAGTCAACCCCAATCATTTGGACCTGGCCGGCAGAATGTGGGTACACCCTAACTATCCCAACCACGGTTATAATTTTGTCAATAACAATTATGACACCAGTGACAATCAAAGTCATGGTACTCACTGTGCGGGTACAGTAGCGGGCAATGGCACAGCAGGTACCACAACAGGTATAGCTCCCGGTGCTACCATAATGGCTCTTAAAGTTTTAGGTGATACCGGCGGAGGTACTGAAGCCGGGGTATGGGCAGGAATCCAGTTTTCTGTAGATTATGGTGCTCATATCATGAGCCTTTCACTGGGCTGGCAGCACTCATGGAACCCTGACAGAGCTGCATGGCGTATTGCAATGACAAATGCTATGGAAGCAGGGGTTATTGCTGCTGTAGCAGCCGGAAATGAAGGTGGATGGGGAGGTCCACCATCCAATGTAAGGACACCCGGTGATATACCTGCACCCTGGACTCATCCTGACCAATTGGCTCCCGGAACAAATTCTGCAGTTGTTACTGTAGGCTCAACCACAAATACCGATGCAATTTCCAGTTTCTCAAGTAAAGGACCTGTGACATGGCAGAATATAGCGCCTTTTAACGACTACCCGTTTAACCCCGGTACAGGGCTGATTCTTCCCGATGTGGTAGCTCCCGGTAGCAATATTTTATCATTGACACATAACAACAATACCGGATATACCACAAAAAGCGGTACATCCATGGCCACGCCTGCAGTAGCGGGAGTTATGGCCCTTATGCTATCAAAAAACCCAAATCTGACTCCCGAGCAAATCAGTCAGATTCTAGAAGAAACTGCTCTTCCTCTGGCAACAGGAAAAAGTAACACTTTTGGCAGTGGCCGTGTAGATGCGCTTGCTGCAATTGAAGCGACACCTTTTATGGGAATACGCTATGTTGCCCACACTGTTAATGACGAAGCCGGAAATAATGACGGTAAAATAAATCCGACTGAAACAATTTTACTGGGTATGTCATTTGAAAATCCCACAGAGGATGTTGTTACTGATGCAAGTGTAACCATTAGCTCCGATTCTGAATTTATTACTTTTACAGACTCCATTGCAGATCTAGGTGACTTTGAGGCAGGTGAAATCATTGAATTTACTGATATTTTCAGCTTTGATGTATCTGAAATTATACCCGGTAGTTACGAAATTCAATTTACCTTGTATGTTACATCTCCTGATAGTGAGGATGCCTGGAGAAGCAGTTTTTCAATTTCCGCCTATGCTCCCCGCATAGAATTTTTGGAAATGATTGTAGATGACAGTGAATTCGGAAATGATAACGGACGACTGGATCCGGGTGAAACAGCTTATATTATCATACCGATAAAAAATACAGGCCAGCAGATTACTGAAGACATCGTATTCAATGTTGAATCCAATAGTCCCTGGATAACTTTTGGAGGTGATACAGAATTTGAACTTTCAGGTCTGGAACCTGAAGAAACTTTCAATGTTAGTTTTCAGGTAACTGCACTGGCACAAACACCTCTTGAGAATATAGCTGTACTTGACATGTCAGTCAACTCAGGACCTTATGTTTTTGAAGAAACAATGGACCTTGTCATAGGTCTTGCTCCTGTTTACTCTGATGGTGATATTCCTTCTACCTATAACACAAATGTTACAACGGGCAGTAGCGCTTTAAATCCGGGTGTTTTAACAGTTAACATTCCTGAGGGTGCCATTATAAATTCTGTGGATGTTGAATATAAAATTACTTCGCAAGGTGGTGGCTGGATGAGTGAACAAAGGTCATTCCTGCGGTGTGTAACCGAAGGAGGAACTACCGAAAGTTCAGTAGCCCAGGGGCCCAGCCAAAACTCAGGCGGCACACATGAATACAATCGAACCGGCCTTACTATTGCCAACGGAGTTGAAACCGGAGGTGATATTGAATTTGAGCTGCATGTTTTCCGCACGTGGGGCGGTTCAGGGTCAAACACTCAATATGCATATGTGCCCAATAGTACCTGGAAAGTAATTGTACATTATGAGCTGGCAGAAAGAGATGTTACACTACGTGTGATAAATCAATTGGATGAAGTTGTAGAAGGAGCCATTATTGAAGTAAATGAAGAAACCAAGGAAACCGATGAGCAAGGTGAGGTTGAGTTTTTTCTTACAGCAGGAAGTCATTTCTATAATTTTTCAGCTTATAAACACAAGCCCGTTGTTGATGGTATTTTTGTCGTTCATGACCTAAACGCTGTTGCTGAAGTCCTTGTTGAACGTGTTTTTGGTGTAATGTTCAATGTTGTGGATGCAGATGGAGAGCCATTTGAAAATGCTGTCATCAAAGTTAACGGTGAAGTAATTGATGGTATTGAAGTAGAACATCTGCCAAACGGAATACATAGTTATGAAATCAGTGCTGAAGGTTATCAATCTGTAAGTGGCTCTGTTTTTATGAACAGCAAAGATATTGTATTAACTGAAACTATGCTGCCACTGGATGTAACATCAGTTGAACAGTTTACCCAGGGCACAATCAACGTATATCCAAATCCAGCTCAAAATCATGTTACTGTCAGATTTGAGGATGGAAACTTCAGCAATACAAGCATTTCGCTTTTCAATCATCTTGGGCAGGCTATCAGGCAAATAAGCCCGGAGGTCTCAGATAATCAGTCACAGGTTGAAATTGACTTAAATGAAGTTAAAGCGGGTATTTACCTTATCCAGATTGATAATGGTACCGAAATCATCAATAAAAAACTGATTGTTCAATAAGCTTTAGACCTATTTAATTAAAACCTGTCTTTTTATGTGAAAGGCAGGTTTTTTTATTAAAATTGTAACTTTATCCGGTAGAATGAATTTAAACTCCTTGTCGTGGAATTTCATCAACTCAATCTCAATACACCCCTGCTAAATGCTCTTTCTGACTTGGGGTTTCTCAGTCCGACCGCAATACAGCAGAAAGCATTCCCTGTAATTATGTCCGGTAAAGATGTTGTTGGCATAGCTCAAACCGGAACAGGAAAAACGCTGGCATACTTACTTCCGCTCCTTCGGCAACTCAAATTCTCAGAGCAAAGACATCCCAGGATACTGGTAATGGTGCCTACCCGCGAACTTGTGCTTCAAGTTGTAGAAGAAGCACGCAAACTTACTGCTTATATGAGTGTTCGAATTGACGGTGTATACGGGGGCACCAATATCAATACCCAAAGCGAACGTATATACCAGGGGGTAGATATGTTGGTTGCCACACCGGGCCGGTTGTTCGACCTTGCAATGAGAGGGACGCTGCGTCTGAAATCTGTCCAGAAACTTGTAATTGACGAAGTGGATGAGATGCTTAGCCTGGGCTTCAGACCCCAGCTCATAAACATTCTGGAGCTATTGCCTCAAAAACGGCAAAACCTGATGTTCTCCGCAACACTGGCTGATGAGGTTGAAAGCATCATTATTGACTTTTTTAATGATCCCGAATGGATAGACATCCATTACCGCGGCACTCCCCTTACACAAATCAGCCAGAAGCTTTACCAGGTTCCCAATTTTGCCACCAAATACAATCTGCTAAGTCTTTTACTGGAGGATGATAAGGTTTTTGAAAAGGTTCTTGTTTTCGCCCCGGGAAAAAAGATTGCCGACAAACTTTTTAACAAACTTACCCATAAATATCCCAATCAACTGGGGGTTATCCATTCAAACAAAAGCCAAAACCTGCGAATCAATACATTGGAAGACTTTAAATCCGGTAATATCCGCATTCTGATCTCCACCGACCTTGTGGCTCGCGGTGTTGATATATTTGAGGTTAGCCATGTAATAAATTTTGGTTTGCCTGAAATTCCAGGGGCCTACATTCACCGAATTGGGCGCACCGGCAGAGTTGATAAAAAAGGGATTTCTATATCTATTATGAGTCATAGTGAAAAAGACGAACTGGCAGCTATTCAACAATATATTCAGCAGGAAATTCCCGTTGAACCCCTGCCGGATGATCTTTTAATAAGCGATACTACTGATGAGGATCCTGATGAAAGACTCAAAGGAGACAAACCCTACCTGAAACCTGTGAAACTCCGTCAGGGAGGTGGTGCCTATCACGATAAGAAAAAGAAAAATCTGAAAGTAAATCTCGGCGGGCCGGGAAGGAAAAAAAGGCTGACGAAGCGGAAAGGGAAAAAGAGGTAGAAGACCGAAGACGGAAGACCGAAGCTAAGGGCGACAGCCCTTAGTCCCGAGAGCCGCAGGCGATTCGGGAACCGAAGACGGAAAACAGAGACCGGAGACCGAAGCACGAAGCACGAAGCACAAAGCACGAAGCACGAAAAAAATCTAAAATCTTAATTCATATATCATAAATTGAAGCCGGGCTCAGCGAAGCTAAATAAGAAACTTTTAAACCTATAAAACTATTTCCGGATCGCTAATCGCTCAGAGGATTTAGCTATCGGTCAGGTTTTCAACACCTAAACTTACTCAACTTCCTCAACCTTCTTAACTCTTCAACCCGTCATCTTTTCCAAACAATCCCCCTAACCCCCTTTTCAAAGGGGGAATTGACCGTCGCAAACTTATATTACCCGTCAAACGTCATCAATAAACTTTTCAACTCATCAACCCAAAAACTTTCTAAAACATTCCATTCACAAACTCATCCACGCTGATGTTGTGGAAGTATTCGTGGAAAGGTACGGTTGACAGTTTTTCGCGGATGGCGGTTTCATTATGCGGTGTGTCTTTTAGAATTACTTCTACCTGAGCGATATCGTGCTTATTGAAGAAGTCACCAAAAATCCTGATGTCTTCAATAATACCCTTTTTTACATTCATATGAAGTTCCACAAAGCCACCCTCACTTTTGAAGGCTTTTTGCAGTTCATAACCCGGTGAATGTCCGAAATTCCATTCCCACGTACCATATTTTTTCTTAACCAGTTCATTAATGTTACGGATGTCTTTTTCTGTGAATTCATAGTGAACGCTACCTTCAAAGTTTTCCATAATATGGTTCATGATATGATCGCGAAACTGCAACACATCCATATCTTGTTTGAGATGCTCACTGATGTTGGTTACTCTGCTTCTTACGCTTTTTACAGCCTTATCCTGGAATTTGAGCGGATTGACCTTCAAGGCCATGTGCAGGTCGTTCATCACTGAGGAGAACAAAAGTGTACCATGCCGCAGTATTCGTTTTTTGAAAATATGCTCGGCATTTCCGGAAAACTTCTTTCCTTCAATGGTAAGATCGTTCCGGCCTTCAAAGCGCGCATTTACATCCAGCTTTTGTAATACTTCAAGAATGGTTATAGTATAACTCTTAAAATCAGCAATTTTATCCTTGCCTTCCTGTGCATTCATGATAAAAGTAAAATTCAGGTTGCCAAGATCGTGAAATACCGCTCCCCCGCCCGAAAGTCTGCGTATCACGGTAATATTTTTCTCTTTTACATAATCCACGTTGATTTCGGCAAGAGTATTCTGGTGTGTACCCACTATAATAGCGTTCTCATTACGCCATAACATAAATACATTTTCATTGAAGTTCTTCAGAACATATTCTTCAGCAGCCAGATTAAATGCAGGATCGGTATATTCGTGTGCAATGCAGTACATTTTGGTTTAGATGTTTAAAAGTTGAAGAGTTGAAATGTTAAATCGTGATATATGTTTTAAATTGAGCTTTTGCCGGCCTATTCCCCTTTGAAAAAGGAGGTAAGGGGGATTTCCCCCTTTTAAGGAAGCCAGGGGGATGTTTTTTGGTTGATAGGTTAATGAGTTTTTTGTTTGTGGTTTTTAAACAGGTGTAATAGAAAAATGTTTTAATACAATGAAAAAACCGGAGGCTTCATTTGCATGAAACCTCCAGACTGTTATTTTGAAAATCGAGATAATTTATCATTTTTGACCGATTAAAATGTTTGAAAAACTACCGGATTGCCTTCGGCGAGCTTGCGGTTCTTCGCTTCACTCTGTTACGCTCAGAATGACAGTAGTTATGAGTTAAAAAAAGGTAATTGGGAGGGGTTGGATGGGGCTTCACCCCATCCAACCCCTCCCAGCCCCTGACCTTTTGAAAAGCCTGTCATGCTGAGCAAAGCGAAGCATCTCGTTATTTTACCGGGTAATACTGATAATTAATTTATAATCACCTTACGAATCAGGCTGCTGTTGTTGAAATTTACCATGTAAACCCCGGGCTGCAATCCTTCCAGATCGAAGGCGATCTTTGATTCTGAACCAGTGGCCACTGTTTTTTCTCTGACCTTTTGCCCGTGAATAGAATATAAAGCAATCTTAACTTCTTCTGTACCGGGATGAATAAACTCAATCCAAAGCTTATCCTGAGCGGGATTGGGGTATATCAGAATTTCAGATAGCCCTGGAATCAGTTCTACCGATGTTTCTTCCTGGAAATTGGCTACAAGGTGATGTGGCCCCATTACTTCAAGCACAAACTCTTCTTCTTCTGACCAAACGTAATCATCTTCGGTCCAGTTCATAAAAATGAAGTTTTCAGCGGGAATTGCCTGAATTGTAACTTCGCTGTAATGCTCGTAAGTACCTGCACCAATTACAGTTCCCCCGTGAGAAGGATTGACCGAAAGTTCAATTTCATACTGGTTGAGTGCAAAAACTGCATGGATATCATGACCAGAAGTGATATCCTCAATAATAATTTGATAGTCAACAACCTGGTCTAGCACTGATTCTCCGTCAAGGGTAACATCATAAATATGACCACCCTCAACATGGTCAAGTTGTATTGTAAGATCAGAACCATGTTCAACTATGACTTCTCCTTCAGGGTCTGTCATACCCGGGCCTTCATATGTAATAGTCATGGTATAGGTTGCAATTTCAGTTGTGAATCCTTCAGGTCCTGCCCACTCACTTAATAACTCAGCGCTGCAAACTGCCCTTACATAAAACTCATAAGCAGTATTCTGCTCCAGATTATCAAGCAGATAAGGCTTCTCCACAATACTTTCCACCAAAACCCCATCTGTTGAAGGATCAAAACCGGCTTCCCCCCATAAAATATCCCACATACTTTCTCCACCTGTACCTACCCAGTTAAGTTTTGCACTGTTTGTGGTAATATTATCGACACTTAATGCATCTGGCGGATAACATTGTGAAAATTCCTGGTAGAAATTCACATCATCCACACTCCATCCGTTGATACTGAATGAATTTTGGCCATGGGCACGAAATCTTAATTGAAACTGCATACCCTGCATTCCCGGTAATTCAAGCCCTTCCTCTACAAACTCCAGATTACCGCTTCCCAATCCTTCGTTGGTATAGTTCTCCAGCAGGATCCATTCATCATCTTCAAATGCTTTGTATTCCACTGACATCTGCTCCAGGTTGGCATTATTGTAGTTATTCAAAAACAATACATAATCCACCTTTACACCGTCAACAGGATTTACAGCATCCATTAATGGGCTGGTAAGGGAGAATGAATATCCTACCCTTGACGGGCTCCAGTTAAAGGTAGCATGAGGTGTTCCTGATTGAGATGATGGCGGGGGATATGAATTTCCAAATCCCCAGTTGCCCTGCCCCTGGGGGAAAGACCAGCAATCAACAGAGTTACCGCTGAAATCTTCTGCAAAAGGAAGTGTAAAAATATCGCAAATCGTAGTAAAACTTGCCGGCCCCAGCCACAGGCTTTCATCATCCACATCACAAAATGCTCTTACATATACGTCATAAGAAGTAATTCCTTCCAGTTCATCAAGAAAATATTCAGTTTCGAGGAGTCCATCTACAAAGGTGCCGCTGTTATCAGGATTAAAACCTGGAGGTCCCCATGCCAGTTGCCAGATAGTTTCACTGCCAACAGCATCCCAGTTTACAAAAGCGGAGTTTGAAGTTACCTGGCTTACTGTGAGATTAACAGGTGCAGGACATGTTGCCAGAGTTGTAAAACTCAGAGGTCCCGTCCAGAGGCTGGTATCATCTTCACCACAATCTGCCCTTACATAAGCCTGATAAGAAGTAAAAGTGTTCAAGCCTTCGAGCAGATAAGTTGTTTCGGTAATGCCGCTAACAACCGTTCCCTGTGTATAAGGATCAAACCCGGGATTGCCCCATACCAAATCCCATTGTACCTCATCACCAACAGCTGTCCAGTTAATCACAACGCTTTCTGAGGTAATATCTTCAGCCGCAAGACCTGAAGGTTGGGGACAGGAGAAAGAGTAAACCGTAAAATTATCCAACACCCAATAATTAAGATTAAATGAATTGGCTCCGGTTGCATTGAATCTTACCATGAATGTCTTATCCAAAGCATGCTCAGTAATATCTACCATGTAAGTATCCCAGGGTATATCTCCCTGTGTGTTATCAAAGGTCATTACATCTATCCATTCTTCACCATTATATACCTGAATAATCATATATTCCGTTGTATTGGTGGAAAAATTGTTAAGCCAAAGGTCAAATTCGAGAGCAATGGCATTACCTGGAATATTTCCGTCAAGAGGCGGGCTTTCCAGGGGGAAAGAATAGTTCGTAACCGATGGGCTCCAGTTAAATTCAACAGCAGGTGCAGGATTACCTCTTACGGTAGTAGTTCTCCAGTTACCCTGCCCATTTGGGAAAATCCAGCAATAGGGAAAATCCGGTCCGTTGAATGGTTCAACAACAGGTAATTGAGTTATACCACACTGGGTATGCGTACTGGCAGAACGTCCAAGAGAGAAAACAGTATCTTCCACAACCGTCCATAGTTTATAGTAGTATAATGTGGCTGCATTGAGTTCGGTATGTTCAAAAATAGTATCACTGCCTTTGTAAAGAACAATTCCACCACCAGGTATTGTATCACCGGTATGGAATGAATCACCTTCCTGAGGAATTCCGAAGTTTCCGTTAGGACTCCAGGCAAGCATGATATCGTTACCATCATCATTAAGTTGCCAGCTCAGATCAATTTGTGTATCACTAACACCCTCTGCCACAAAGTTTGAAGGATTGGAAGGCAAAGTCAGATACAGCTCAGCCAATGCTACTGCATGATACGCATTAACCCTTCCGGCACCCAACTGCCCGATAAATCCGGGATTGGCACCATAATGATTATCAGAGGTATTTAGAAGAATATCAACTACATCTTCCGGTGAGAATTCACCATACACAGAAGAAAGCATCAGAGCTACCACTCCTGACACATGCGGGCAAGCCATTGACGTTCCCTGGTAATATCCATACTGGTTTCCATTTAATGTACTGAGAACACCGCGTTCAGTAACTGTATTTGTTTCACCTCCAGGGGCAGAAATGTCTATCCAGGGACCAAAATTGGAATACCAGGACTTGGCATCCTGGTTATTTGTGGCTGCCACGGAAAATGCACCGGAATAAAAACCTGGATAATAGGCAGAAGACGAATTGCTGTTTCCTGCCGCAAAAATGGTTATCCCACCATCCATGGCCTCACCTCCTCCATTGATATTGAAATAATCTATAGCGTCCAGCACATTCTGATCGTAAACATTGGGTGCTGTATAACCCCAGCTGTTTTGTGATATAGCTGCTCCATTATCGGCAGCATATACAGGAGCCAGGTGAAAACCTCCGTTACTGCTGGCAGCAAATACCTGGCATGACATCAGTCTGACTCCGTCATTTGCACCCGAACCACCTGCTATACCTGCAACACCCACATTATTGTTGGTAACTGCGGCAATGGTTCCTGCAACATGGGTACCATGGTTGTGAGGTTCTATATTGGGAGTATTATTAACAAAGTTAAATCCAATTTCCGGCCACATATTTCCTGCAAGATCCACATGGTTATAATCAATACCCCCGTCTATAATGGCAACAATTACTGCTGAATCGCCCTTTTGCAGTTCCCAGGCTTCCAGCAGGCTGATATCTGCTCCGGGAGTACCATTTTGCTGCCCGGTATTATGATAATGCCATTGATTACTAAATTGAGGGTCGTTGGGAATCCATGCATCCCTGCTTTTATCATTATTTAATTCAAGAATTTTGAAATCCTCCGGATCATGACTTCCTATTAAAACTTTCTTAAACTCAGGTTCTGCAATTTCCACTTCGGGTAAACTTTCATATTCCCTGATTAATGAAACAATATCAACATCCTCATCCAGCTCAAGCCGGTACCATAGATGAAAGCCCCATGCTCTGTGACGGTCAGTGAATGTATTTCGCAAGGCGGGATTTCTGAAATGTTGCTGTGCCGCTCTTACCTCGTATTGTTCATTTAACCGGTCGATAGATTCCAGATTGAATCTTATTATGCCATCCTTATCAGTAAAGAAAGTGTTACTTTCCAGGTGGTCTTCAACAATCCGATTGAATTTTATTACAAGAACGCCTTTTTCCCATGCATCAGCATCTATCCGTTCATAATGAATGGGTGGACGTTCGCCACGAATAACACGATAGTCATTATTACCGGATACAAAACTTCCGGTTGTGAAAAGAAAAATCAGTAAGTAAAGAATTCTTGCATGCATTGTATTGGTTTTTAATTAGAAAAAAATGTTTTGATAAGATTTGAGTTAATATAAGTCTTGTATTTGAGATTTTTTTGGAAGTGGTAAAAATAAATAAAATATCCCGATATGATATAAATCAAATCCGAATAAAGCTAAATATTATCAGATATGTGATTTAAAAAATTATTTCCGGAAGTTCTCCTGTAAGTCTGAAGATATCAATTTCTATAGCTTTCATTGAAAATTTGAGGTTGATGATCTGGTTTTCTACCTGTAATGCGGCCAATTGTGTCTGACGGAAATCAAATCCACTAATGGTTCCGGTTTCAAGTTGTTGCCGGGCAATTTCAAGAGTACGTCCGGCAGATTCAAGGCTTTGTTGCAATAGCCTGTATTGTGACATGTAGTTTTCGTACATATTCATAAAACGCGAAATTTCAGAGTAAAGTAACGCGCGTGTGTCCTGAATGCCAATTGCACTATTTTCCTGATCCAGAAGGCTGTTTCGAATGCGGATGTTTTGCCTGCCGCCATCATATAAATTAAAACGTACTCTTACTCCAAAATCACCACCATAGTTTCTTGATGACTCAACAAAGCCCAGTTCGCTGGTTTGCCTGTTAAAAGAATATCCGCCAAAAATACTCAACTGCGGATATCGATTTCCTTTTTCTATACGCAGATTCGCCTCTGCAATCATTTCCTCAAGCTTTGCCCTTTCCAACTCCTGATTGTTAATCAATGCTTTCTCAAGTAAGTTATCTATATTCGATAAACCCTGAAGGTCAATATTTTTAATTGAAGGATGAATTTCTTGCGAGGGGTCAAAATTGACTATCCTGTTAATCTGAATCTGTAAATCGCGGATACGCATCTGCTGGTTGGAAACAAGACTGCTGTCGGCATTAAAATCAATAACAGCCAGATGATAACGTAAAGCATTACCGGTACCTACTCTGCGTTTCTGATCTTCCAGATTCAGCCTGAAGGCTGAAATTTCAAGCGACTGGCGATAGGATTCAAGCAAAAGTTGCTCACGTATAAGCTGATAAAACGTAAAAGCTATATCAGAAACTGTTTGTTCAATCCAGTATTTTGTATCGAGCTCACCCAGCTGTGCTAAATACCCTAATCTGTCGCGTCGTGCGAACATGCTGAAACCATCAAAAACGGTCCAGTCCATCTCAATAAATGCATTTAATGATGTATTTAGCGCATTGCTACCGCTTCTTGAATCGCCGGTAAAAAAGTTTGTTTCGGTATTGAGAATTTGCCATGAACGCTGAGCTCCTGCATTTACTGAGGGGAGCATCCCTGCATTGCCTGCAGTATTTTGATTTTCAGCCATTTGTTGTTGATTTCTAACAATTTGCAACTGATAATTTTGCTCAAGGCTGATCCTGATAAGTTCTTCCAGACTGTAGTTTCGCTGTGCTTCAATTTGAAATGAAGCCATGAACATTACAACGGTAAGAATAATGCTATTTATCGTCTTCTTCTTCAACATAAGTTTTTGTTTTACCTGAAATATAAGTATATAAAGCAGGGATGATAAATAATGTAAGCACAAGTGAAAACAGCAAACCGCCAATGATAGCAATACCCATTGGTACCCTTGAATTTGAAGCACCACTGAGTGAAACGGCAAGGGGTAATGCACCGAGTGCAGTTGCCAGACTGGTCATTATTATAGGTCGCACCCTTTCGGCAGCAGCATTAAGAACTGCTTCCATGCGATCCTGACCCAGAAGCCGCTTCTGATTGGCGAATTCAACAATCAGAATCCCGTTTTTGGTAACAATTCCCACCAGTACGATCATACCAATCTGGCTGAAGATGTTGATGGTTTGACCAAATATCCAGAGTGATATCAATGCTCCGGCCAATGCAAGCGGCACGGTAAACATGATAATGAGCGGATCACGAAAACTTTCAAACTGCCCGGAAAGTGTAAGATATATGAGTATCAGGGCAAAAATAAATATCATCATAAGGTTTCCGGCACTTTCGGCAAAGTCGGCCGATGTTCCTGTGAGAGCTGTTAGAAAAGTATCGTCCAGAACATTTGCCGCAATTTCGTTCATGGCGTCAATTCCGTCACCAAGTGTAAACCCGTCAGCAGTGGAGGCTGATACAGTGGCAGATGAATATCTGTTAAACCGCAGCAATTGTGGTGGCAAACTCTCCTGGCGAAAGCTGACAATGCTTTCCAAAGCCACCATATCTCCCGAGGCTGTCCTGACACGGATTCCTGAAATATCCTGAGGAGTAGAACGCTGATGCCTTTCGGCCTGTGCAATAACAAAATATTGTTTGCCATCCCTGATAAAAAATCCAACTCGCTGCTCGCTGAAAAAGGTTTGCAGTGTTTCTGCAACATCCCTTACACTGATTCCCATGTCAAATGCCTTATCCCTGTTAATATCAAGTACCAGTTCAGGTTTGGTAAACCGCAGGTCAATATCCACCACATCCAGTGCTGGATGCTGACGTGCTTCCTGGAGAAACAATGGCACAAACTCTTCAAGCTTTTCAAGGTTGGGAGCCTGCAGTACAAATTGTACGGGCAGTCCCCTGGCACCACCCTGCCCCGCTCCAATAGTAGGTTGTTGCACTACAAAACTCCTTGCCATACTATATCTTGCCAAATGTGGGCGTAACTCATTAGCCAGTTGCATCTGGGTTTTTCTACGCTCTCCGGTTGGACTTAGCATAAGCCTGATAAAACCGCTGTTTACTGACACTGAGGCCCCAAAGCCAGGTGATGTTACCGATAGCAGGTATTGTTTTTCGGGGATCGTATCCAACAACTCAATCAATTTTAACTGATAAGCATCCATCATTTCATAGGAAGTCCCCTCAGGTGCAGTTGAAATTATTGTAAGTGCACTTTTATCGTCCAATGGCGCCAGTTCTGATTGCAGATTGGTGAAAAGAAGATAAATTACCCCACCCAGAAGGATTACTACCGGAAAAGACACAATTCTGTATCTCATAAAACTTTTCAGCCAGCCGGGATATCTGCTTAGTATAAAGTCGATAGGAAGTCTTATGGTGCGAATAAATTTGTATTCGCTTTCTGACTTTTTCAGCAAGCGGGATGACAACATTACCGTAAATGTAAGTGAGATAAAAGTAGAAATTATAACTGCTCCCGCCACAACCATGGCAAATTCACGAAACAAACGACCTGTGAGTCCCTGAATAAAAAATATGGGAAGAAAAACACATAAAAGGGTGATGGTGGTGGAAATAATAGCGAAAAATACCTGCCTTGACCCTTTAAAGGCTGCCTGAATGGGTTTCATCCCCTGTTCAATTTTGGCGTAGATGTTTTCCATCATCACAATGGCATCATCTACCACCAAACCTGTGGCAAGCAACAGACCCAGTAGTGTAAGTACGTTAATTGAAAAGCCTGATATATACAGAAAAATAAAACTGCCCAGCAATGAAATGGGTATGGTTATGATGGGAATGAATGTAGTTCTAAAACTTCTCAGAAAAACAAAAATAATCATCAAAACCAGCAGAAAAGCAATAAAAATGGTCCATTGAACATCGCGGATGGAACGTCTGATGGGTTCAGTAATATCCAGGCCCACTCCAATGGTGATATCTTCCGGAATTTCCTGTTTTAATATTTCCACCCTGCGAAAGGCTTCATCCACAATTTCAATAAAGTTTGATCCTGGCTGGGGTTGCATGGCAACACCCACCATTGGTGTTGCATTATTTCCCCGGAGTATTGACTTTTCATTCTGGGCTGCCAATACTGCCCTTCCCACGTCCTGAAGTCGAATAAGGGAATTTTCACGGCGGTCGATAATGAGATTGTTATACTCTTCTTCCGTATTTAACCTGCCTGATGTTTGAATTGTAATATAGGTTCGATCACCTTCTATCTGTCCTGATGGCAGTTCAATATTTTGTTGATTTAAAGCATTCCTTATATCAATGGGAGTAATGTTAAGTGCCTGCATTTTTTCTGTATCCAGAATAAGCCGCATGGCATAGCGCTTGGAACCCCATATTATAGTCTGACTGACACCATCAATGGTTTGCAACCTTTCAGCAAAAACATTCTGGGCAATATCCGTAAGTTCCAGCAGATTTCTTCGATCACTGGACAGGGTAATAGTAAGTATGGTTTGTGCATCGGCATCAGCTTTTGAAACAATGGGAGGATCAGCATCAGGCGGCAGATTTCTTACGGCCTGGGCAACACGATCTCGTACGTCGTTGGCAGCATTGTCAAGATCTCTGCCCAGCTCAAACTCAACGGTAATAGTGCTTCGTCCGGTTGAGCTTATAGAACTCAGTCTCTTTATACCATCAACCCTGTTAATAGCCTCTTCCAGGGGTTCGGTTATTTGTGATTCCATAATCTGGGCATTGGCCCCGGGATAATCCGCACGAACTGTAATAATGGGCGGGTCAACACTGGGGTATTCTCTTACACCCAGACTGGTAAAAGCAACCACCCCGAAAATGATTATCGCAATGGCGAAAACAGTTGCCAGAACGGGTCGTTTAATACTGATATCAGATAATGTCATAACCCGGCCTCCTGATTCAGACGCATCAGATTAATACTGCTTCCATCTCTTACATCCATCAACCCGGTGATAAGAACCGTATCACCTTCCGCAATACCTTCCAGGATATGGACCCGACCGCGGGTACGGGTTCCAATTTCCACTTCTCGTCGTTCAGCTTTTCCATTGCGCGCCAGATAAACAACCTGAGAATTCAATTCTGAAATTATGGATTCAGCCGGTATGAGTATGGCATTGTCATTTTGCTCCACATCCATAACCACCTGGACAAAATCACCTGGAACAAATTTCCCTGAGCCATTTTCCATTATCCCTCTTAAATGAAGACTACGTGTATTAGGATTTATTACCGGATCCAGTGCATAAATTCTTGCAAATGTAGTGTCGCCAAGGGATGAAGAAATTACTTTTACCTCCATATCCTCTTTTGCCAACGCAGCATATCGGGCAGGTATATCAAAATTGATTTTAAGCTTATGTGATTGCACCACCCGGGTTATTCTATCGCCCTGTGATAAAAATGCCCCTGTACTGAAATCCCTCATACCAAGCCGGCCGCTGAAGGGAGCTCGTATGTATGTCAGATCTATCCGAACCGCCAATTCATCAATCTGCGCTTTAAGACTGCTCACACGAGCCTCTGTTTGATCAACATCTTCCTGGCTGGCACCTTCCACTTCAAGGAGCTGCCTTCTGCGCGTAAGCTCATTTTCGGCGAAAACCAGTTGAGCATCCAGACCTTTTTTCTGTGCTTCCCATGTACGACTGTCTATCCTGACAAGGAGTGCACCCTGTTGCACATGCTGTCCCTCTTCAAAGTGAATACTCAATACATTTCCGGCCAGGGGAGAACGCAATTCCACTTCTTCATAAGAATGCAATTCACCGGTAGCACGAACCTGAATGTTATAGGGCTGCACTTCAGCCTTAAATCCTTCGGCATTTATGGTACGTGGACCCTGCTGACCGCCTCCACCGGAATTGCCAGAGCTGCAGGAAAATAAACTCAGTGAAAGCAATATAAAAACATATGCAGCCAAATAGCGACTACTTTGTGGAAAAACTCTTTTTAAAAGCATAAATTATAATTTATAAGAGGTCTGAGAGAATCAGGATTATTTATACAATCATGTAAAACAATGTTTCTGGCATTTGAGTTCAGGTTGGTAGAGTTTTTTAACATTTGGTTTTACGTACATAAATCACTGATCTGAAGAAGTTAAAATATTTTTCCAATTACATTAATACTGAATATTTTCAACAAAACAGCGGATTTCAGTCTATCAATATGGCAATTTATACAACAAAAGATATACCTTTACAAAAAGAAATATATTGATTAAAAACCTGGCACCGGCATATTTAGTTTTTCTTTGGGTTGCACTACACCTGATGGGGTTAAAAAGTGTTGCCCAGGATATGACCGGAATTGTATCTGACCGCTATTCGGGTGCAAACCGAGGTATAATCAATCCTGCAAATCTTTTTGATTCACCAAACTGCCTTGATATAAGCCTTGTTACCGGAAGTTTTGGAATACAAAACAATTATTTTTACCTTCCAGGGGGTGATTTTAACCCGCGCGATATTTTAGATTTCAGAAACACCATCTATGAAAACAGAAGAGATTATTTCTCTGAGAGAGATAATATTGAAAAAATCACAGGTTATCAGTATGGCCGGCTGCAGGGAACTTCCGTTCTTTTTAAATACAGGAATCATGCATTTGCCTTTACCAACAGCATAAGGGCTGTAAGTTCTGCAAGGAGGATACCACAACACGCATTAAAGTTTACAATGGAGGGGTTATCTTATACTCCCCAGGTTGACATATTGTATTCTGAACCCAGGCCTTTTTCTATGGCAACCATGAGCTGGGCCGAGTTGGGTATAGGATATGCAAGCAATCTTTCCAGGCACAGTGGCCACGAATTTACTGCCGGAATTGCGTTAAAACGTTTATGGGCTTATCATTCGCTTGCCATAAGATCAGATGATCTAATATATTTTGTAGACCAGGACAGGGATATATTTTTACTCAGATTTAACTCCACAGCCAAGGGAGCACTTCCGTTGGATTATAACAATACACAATTTACTGGTAGTGAAGATCTTATCAGAGGAAAGGGATTTGCCTTTGATTTGGGTATTTCTTTTACCCAAAAACTCAGGTACAGAAGAAGAAGCTTCGAAAGACTTTATACCGTTTCACCTTACGAACCTTATGTGTACCGCATCGGATTTTCCTTACTGGATTTTGGATCTGTTCAGATGAAGGAAAACACCAAAAGTATCATATTTGAAGAAGCTGCATTGATCTGGAATAATCCAAATATTGAAGAATACAGAAATATAGACGAATTAATTGATGATATGGAAAGCGGTTTGATTAGAGGAGAAATAAGAAGAACCGAAGGAGAAGCATTTACAATGTATTTGCCTTCTGCTGCCAGTCTACAATTTGATTATAATCTGGGAAGCAATTTTTTCGCTTACTTCTTATGGGTTCAGGATTTGCCGGTTATGAAAAACAGAGTAGCCCGTCCATCCTACCTGGGGTTTATTCCCCGATATGAAACCCGGTGGTTTTCTCTGGCCATTCCCATGACACTTTACGAATACCGTAAACCAAGATTAGGCTTATCAGTAAGGCTGGGAGTTCTCACCATCGGCACCGAACAGCCTGGAGGTATGCTTCATCTGAATGATATGGATGGAATGGATATTTATTTTTCCATAAGTTTAGGTTTAGAAAATTGCGGTCGAAAAAAGGGAAAAATCAATCCATGTTTTAATTATTGGAAGTAAACCCTTTTAAACTCCCATAGCATAACAGCACTCACGATTACAATACCTGCCACAGCAGCAATTACAATAGATGGGTAATTCGACTGCTGCCTCAGAATGATACCGATAAAAGCCCAAATAACTGCCAGTGCGAGAAAAGGATTGTTAAACCTTATCAACGCAATGGCTGTAATGACTGTTCCTGCAATTATCATAATGACAGCCCAGTTTGACTCACCAATACCCCAACCACCCCAGTTGTAGCTGACCAAAAGTGCTGTAACATTTGCTATGGTAGCAATGCATATCCATCCCAGGTAAATGCCAAAGGTTGTTTTGATAATACCTGCCGGAAAGCTTTGGAGTTGATAATTGATGTATATCAAAGAAGCAAGCAGGCCCAGCATGATCAGAAGTGATAAGGGAAGTTTCTGGTAATGCCAGGCCAGTATCCATGCTGCATTGAATATGTTGCTCAGCACAAAGGCCCAGCCTATTGCTGAAACAAGTTCTTTATTGGCATCCATAAATTGCAAAACAATAAAAACAGCCAGCAGCAGGTATATAACCCCCCAAATTGAAAAAGTAATTCCCGCGGGTACAAACAGATTGGGATATTCAGCAGAGAGCTCACCGGTGGTTTTTCCATTGATGGGAAGGGCATTGGCCAGGTAATTCATGACAATTACCAATACAAAAAATACGAGGTTAAAGATTTTAAGGAGCATAAGCTTAAGGTTTTTGATAAAAAAAGGGTGCTGAACCCAATCCTGTACAGCACCACAAATATATGTTATATTATTCAATAAATCTTTACCTCTCGCGAAGATGATCACTTTGCTGTCTGATGGCTTCAAATTCGGTTCCTTCGGTCCATTGAGGCCAATAATCACTATTGGCAAGTTCCTCGCCTACACTGTACAACAACCAGAGGTTTTGGTGCAATCCTCTCCAGTCCCAACGATCATGAACAATATCCTCAGGTGAATGATAGCGTGCTTCCATGTCTTTTCTTGCCCATTTTGCATAATCTTCGTCTCTGCCAATAAAATCGTCACCGCTATTGGCATAGATAACCGGAATCCCAACCCTGACAAGATTAAAGTGATCCGAACGGTAGAAGTAACCTCTTTCAGGATATCTTTCGGGTACCAGTATGCGATCCTGTTCTGCGGCATGACTTTCCAGTAAATTTTGCATCGTAGAGGTATTATAACCCACCACTACCACATCCCTGGTAGGGCCATAAACATTCAGCCCGTCAATATTGATACCTCCCACGGTTTTTTCTACAGGAAACAAGGGGTTAAGAGAATAATACCTTGAGCCGATAAGTCCTGACTCTTCTGCGGTGACAGCTATGAAAACAACAGAACGTTTGGGTGCAGGATCCATTTGAGCAAATTTTTCAGCGATAACCATAATAGCTGCTGTTCCTGTTGCATTGTCTATGGCACCATTATAAATTTTCACTCCATCTTCAGTAACTTCCATACCCAGGTGATCCCAGTGAGCCATGTATATAATTGTTTCATCAGGATATTCCGAACCTTCAACATACCCTGCAATATTGTAAGAATCTGATCTGTTATATTTTATATCAAAACTGACTGATACATTCATACCCAGTGAAAATGCACTGAAATCGGGATTGAGAGCCATTTCTCTGAGTTGGGTCAGATTATAACCGGCTCTGTCAAAGATGACAGCAGCTGTAGCTTCCTGCACCCATCCCTGAACCAAAACCGAAGGCTCATTATTGTTTCCTCCCACTTCATATTGCGGGCCCGACCATGAATTGCGCACTACATCCCAACCATAACCTGCAGGACCTGTCTCATGCACTATCAATACACCTGCAGCTCCCTGACGGGCAGCTTCCTCATATTTATAAGTCCATCTGCCATAATATGTCATGGCCTTTCCCGTAAACAATTCCGAATCTTCAAGTTCATAACCGGGATCATTAACCAGAACAACAACGGTTTTTCCTCTTACGTCTATGCCCTCATAATCATTCCAGTTAAATTCAGGAGCTACAATACCATAGCCTGCAAAAACCAGCTCGCTTTCCTGCAGGTTAATCTTTTCCTGCTTCCTGGTAGTTCCCACTATCATGTCATCGAGATAGGAGAAAGATACGTCTTCCTGTTCTCCGGGGCCACTGATCAAAAGATCGGAGAAATTGCTTCCAATGATTTCTATCAATGGAACGGGCTGTCGGAAGCTGTTTCCATGTGCAGGCTTCAAACCTATACGTCTAAATTCAGCTTCTATATAAGCTTTGGTTTTTTTCCCTCCGGGAGTTGTAGGGGCTCGACCTTCAAATTCATCCGACGAAAGAGTTCGCACAAAGCGCTCGTAATTGTTGCTGAAAATGGGGATTTCGACGGTTTCCTGCTCTTTGCATCCTTTCAAAGAAAAAATTACTGAGAGCAAAATACCGGATAAAAATAATGATATTGGCAGTTTTTTAAGCATAGAGTCTTTTTTTGGGATTAAAAACAATTAGACTAACAACAAAAAATGATTATTGTTGTATAAAGTTGAGAAATCCCTGCTAAGAAGGCCCTATGAACTCTATTGTCGCACTCAGAAATTTATTTTTTCCTTTATTTTCTGCCACAGTCCATGAGGTTGATATATAACTGTAAACAGATATATCAAAATGATTTGATTAAGTGTAAATTTTTAACAATAAATCAGACTCAAACAAGAAATTATTCAGGTCAATTATGGCACTTGTGAGCCTATTCCACTATTTGGATTCAGGATATTTAACAAGTCCTGCAGCAATACCTGACCATCCAAATCGAAGTCTCCACCGCTGTATCCTGACTGTCCCGATTGCGGATTCAAAACATTGAGCAAATCCTGCAGCAGTACCTGTCCGTCGC
>REDJ01000244.1 GCA_007693555.1 Bacteroidota bacterium | reverse complement strand
CGGGTTCCCTGGCCAGCACTTTGCGGTAAACATCAATAACGCAGGGAGCATCATCCGCGCTGTTCCAGTGGGTGTTCGTGCGGGGGTACTCAAGTGCGAGCTGCTCAGTAAAAAGGTCGATATACCGGGCAGCGTCTTTAGATTTCACCACACCAATAGGTAAATCAGGACGATTATACCAGGTGTTCATGGCATCCAGGGCGAAGATGGCTTTTCCCTGCCGGTCGGATAT
The DNA here is from genome assembly GCA_007693555.1 of Bacteroidota bacterium. Taxonomy (GTDB): domain Bacteria; phylum Bacteroidota; class Bacteroidia; order Bacteroidales; family UBA7960; genus SKVR01. The sequence continues at coordinate 4,111 of REDJ01000244.1, read as the reverse complement.
CCCGATGACAAGTATTTCAGCTTCGCCTAAATCGGCAAGAGCATGAAGCATGGCCACGGCCCCCACATCATCCACATCGTAATTGAAATCGGTGTCGAGGATAATTCGTGCTTTATTTTGCTTAGTGTATGAGCAAGAAATACATAAAAATGTAATTGCATAAAGCAGAAAAAAATACAAGATGTTTTTTTTCATAATGCTATTCTGTTTGATAGAATGACTGATGCTTTATTTACTTCCGGTGAATTTCAGCACCGGTCTGATCAACATGATTTAAACCTTTTAATCTTCTGGTAAGCTGATCCTGATAAAGCGACACGGGACGTAATGTAGCACCCATTCCTTCTCCTTCCAGGTGATCAACAGGTTCAGTATTCTTTCCTGTCATCAGCTTTACAGAAGAGGCGGGGCCTTGGGTACCTATAACATAACCATACCCCCACTGCTGAGACTGCACACAAAATTCCCCATACTTATGGTATCTTTCTCCCCTGGTGTTCCATATTACCGACTGTGTAGTAGGATGTCCGTGTTCTATGGTGCCCCAGGGCCGATAAGCGGCAGCGATGAAATCATTATCTACAGTATGATTGTCGAATAAATTTGACATGCTTAAATGCATGTGAAAATCAGTTAGCAGTATTCCATCTTTGCTTTTACTGTTATGAATTACATTTCCATTGGAAAAAGCTTTTTTAAAGCTGAAATTACGTCGGGTGTGCGCAGCGGTTGAGCTTTTGATTAAACAATCATTGCTTTCCAAAACGTACATATACCCATTCCCCCCTTCTCCATTATACTGGGATCTCTCAAAATAACATGATTCGACAGTAACCAGGCGAGACTGGTATAAATGTAATCCATTTGAAAGCAGGTGAACATTCATTGTGTTCTCTTTTGGTCGAAATGATGTAACATTCCTGATCCAGCAGTTTTCCGCAAATCGAATCTTTACAGCATAAGAACCATGGACTTCATAGGCTCCTGTTCCTGTAATGTCAAAATCTCTTCCACCCCATCCGGATGAATGATTTTGCAGATTACCAATTGCAAGGGACTCTATACCCGACTCCTGAATTGGAGGTCTTATTCTGTACACACGGGCATTATCTCTTTGTTTTAAGTAATATCTCAATGGAATATCCAGTAGTATTGAATGCTCGTTATAATTCACTTCTTTAATTGTTCGTGCAAATGCAACACCGTAAATTTCAGAAGTCCACTTTCCTGTCATCTTGTGTTCTGCAATGAAATCATCGGTAAAATCACTGGTTACCACTATTCTGTCCCCATTGGCAAAAGAGGAAACATTTTCTGCATAAATGACTATGTCCATTTCCACGGCATCTGCACTGAGAAAAACGACATCCCCTTCAGGAGTATACCATCCGGCATATCCTGCAGGCTCCATTCCGATAATAGATTTAAACCGCATATTGGTTTCAGTATTCAAAATAAATGTCTTATCAGGGCCGTCGCCCCTGAGCACAATATTGTCGCTGTGTATTGTAAGCGCATTATTACCCCTGGGTTTTACTTTATAAGTACCTTCAGGCAGATAAACCACGCCCCCGCCCTTGGTTGCAAGGTCGTCTATTGCCTTTTGTATAGCTTTGGTAGCATACTCTGCACCGGTATTGTCAGCATAATAAGGAGAGCGGGTTACATCCACCAATGGATCTGAGATGACAGGTATTTCTTTTTCACCATAATGATATCCTGCATAAGAAAAATCGTGCAAAAATTTTCCATTAACGCTATATCCCGGCTCCCAATCAACTGGATACAATTCACTGCGCCATTCTTGATAATATGCATTCAACGCCAGCAATATACCCCCTGACAACCAAAACAAAACAAAAACCTTCATGCGATTATTTTTTTTGGTTTATGATAATTTACATTCGCTTGCTGTTTATGTATCTATGCAAAGCTTCTATAAAATAATAGTCAGCATAAGATAAAGGCACATCTACTTCACTGTTGGCAGGTAAAAATCCAACACTATGTTTAAGGATAAAACCCCCGTTTTCACCTTCCTCAGCCATATAGTTATCTGAAGAGAGATTGGCAAGGATAATCTCAGCAGCGCTAAAGTATTTATCCGATTTGTCGTTTCTAACAAAAGCGCTGAGTTCAAGCAAGGCAGAAGCCATTATAGCAGCTGCAGAGGCATCTCTGTAAGTGTCAGGAATATCCGGCGAATCGTAATCCCAGAATGGTATTTTATTATCCGGGAGATTGGGGTGATCAAGTAAAAAATCTGCACTTTTTACAGCAAGTTCTAAAAAGTCCTTTTCTCCGCTTTCCCTGTACATCATGGTAAAACCATATAGCCCCCATGATTGGCCTCTTGCCCAGGTTGACTCATCCGAATAACCCTGATGGGTGAATTTATTGATTACATCACCTGTAATGGAGTCAAAATCAACCACATGATGTGTGCTATAATCATCACGATAAAAATGTTCCAGGCTTGTATAAGCATGATTAACCGCTATTTCTTCAAACTTTTTAGTACCAGATGCCTTTGCAGCCCACATCAGATATTCCAGGTTCATCATATTATCTATTATTACAGGATGCTGCCATTCATCTCCAAAATCCCATGACTTAATGGATTTCGCAACCGGATTATATCTTGAAGCTAATGATTCTGCACCTGTAAGCATAATTTGCCGGTATTCTTCATTTCCGGTTAACCTTAGCCCATTGCCAAAACTGCAATAGAGCATAAAGCCCAGGTCGTGGGTGCTACGGTGATTCTTCAAGGGTTCCAACAGCATAGTCCTTTCATGGGCTTCTTTTCTAAAAACCTCATTGCCGGTATATTCGTACAGATACCATAAACTTCCCGGATAAAAACCACTGACCCACCAATAAATATCAGAATAGCGTACCGTGTCGTCCTTAAATGTCACCGGAATTTTGCCAGGGGGAGCTGCATTCATTTTATACTTATACTGTATTACAGAAAAATCAAGTGCTTTCTTTGCTTTTTCAACTGAAAATATTGGTTCTTCGGGTTTTTCGGTGCAACCCATGGCGCCGAAAAAGAACACCAAAAATCCTATTATTGCTATTTTTCTATTGTTCATATGCAAGTGATATTTTTTTATGCTTTGGCTGTTTCTTATGGTTTTTATATTCCCCCTAAAACAGCCTGCGTCTAAAATGTTTTCCGGGCTATTTTACAGTCAGCACTACACGTCTGTACCTTGTCATTGGGTATTCTGCCTTGTCTTTGACTTCACAAATAACATGGATTGTTTCTCCGGCAGCGGCATCATCCGGAATAGCAATACGGGATTTGGGTGTGTTTGCATCCTGTACATCAATTTGGCCTTCATAGCTGCCGGCTTCGGGGTATACCCACCAGTTAAATGCCAGCTCATCACCATCGGGATCAAAAGTGGGTGATGCATCAAGTGTAATCTCTTCGCCGGCTTTCACCTTCAGGTCTTCATCGTGATTTAAACGCACGATTGGCGCATGATTAGCGTCTTCATACGTTGAAGTTGCGGTCCATTGCATCCGCGCTGCAAAATCTTCCTGGATGGTTACTATAAAACGCCATAGCGGCTTTGTGTTATCGCCATTATCTTTTGCAACTGACCAGAAATGTCCGGGTCCTGTTTTTTCAAAGCGACCCCCCCAGCCACCCCACGATGGTTTTTCGTGGCTTCTAAGTCCGGTACTGACCACATGTAAAAAAGCAGGTGAGTCACCTTCTTCCAGCTCGTCACGGTCATAAATAGCCCCAAGTGGACTTGCACTTTTCACATTCCTTGTTGTCCACTCTTTTGTATATATCTCATGTTCTGCGTAAGGATTCAATCTGTCCCATGAGTAAGCCATTACGCGCCAAAACTGATCTGTATTCAAAATATAGTGTGCTTCAGGAAATTCTTCGTGCCACCAATCCTTCAGATCATCCTGTTCAGCAATAGCATAAATTCGTGCCTTATTTATAGCCATCTCAAGTTGATCGGGATAAGACTTCTTAATTCTATAAAAAGCCTGTGCAATATTATTCAGACCTCCCCATGCCTGCAGCCAAACCGGGCGGGGGTCATCATCCAGCAATACTTCCACTATTTTGTTTGATCCG
>REDJ01000048.1 GCA_007693555.1 Bacteroidota bacterium | reverse complement strand
TGACTCCGAAGCTTTCGTCCTATTGGTTGTATTTTATCACATCTACTTCCTATCGGCTGGCCACATCCCTTGTAAGCAGCATGAAAGTGGAAGTGGTAGCCCGCAATGATGAAATCAATCATTTGCTGGATGTAACACCCATGGACTATGAAACTTCGCTGCGAAGGACTTTCTCAGCCATCGAAACCAATGAAGTTATTTCAAGCTGGAAGGACTCTCTCATCAGTGGTCGGATCAATCAAAGTCTTTCAGCTTTTATCAATGTTCCTGTCAACGGATGTTTTGTCGACAGTCGTTCAAGAATAGTAAAGGATAGGCAACGAACCATTGATAATATTTGGCGCATTGGAGGTGAAACCGGCTGGTACTATGCAAGCTGGCTCTGGAAGATCCGTGGATTATTGGATAAACTATCAGGTGGAGTGGGCCTCAGGAGGGGCCGCACACACCCCAACCGCATTGAACCCGGCGATTCGGTAGATTTCTGGCGTGTATTGTATACAAATAAAAAAGAAGGGAGGCTGCTTCTTTTTGCCGAAATGAAACTTCCGGGCGAAGCCTGGCTTGAGTTCAGATTAGAAGATAATAAGCTTTACCAAACCGCTACATTCCGGCCCAAAGGTTTATGGGGAAGAATGTACTGGTATTCAGTAGTGCCTTTTCACCATCTGATTTTTAGAGGATTAATCAATCAGCTCGTTAAACAGAACAAAAAATAAGTTGAAGACTTGCAACCTTTAATTGTTTGAGATGTTTTATTTCCTGTTGGTACAGGATTTCTTAAATCAAATTAATTAGGTATCAACCGTTGTTTTATGCATAATGATATTTTAAAAACCATTCTTTATTTCGATGTCTTTTCTTATCCACTAAAGGAAGAAGAGGTTGTCTCGTATTCCCGCAGAAACAGGAATGATGCTCTTATTTTGCAGGCATTAAATGAATTAAAGAAGCAAGGTGTTGTGAAATATCAGGATGGATATTACTTTGTGGGTGACCCATCCAAGATTGAGAGGCGAAAGCAGGGTAATATGCTGGCAAAGAAGAGAATGCGTTCGGCAATGTTTTATTCGCGCATAATTTCCCGGTTCCCATACGTGAGGGGGATTATGCTGTCAGGTTCCATTTCAAAGGGTTATATGGGAGAAAAGGATGATATTGATTATTTCATTGTTACGCAACCAGGCAGGTTATGGATTACCAGGACCTTTCTCACCGTTTTCAAGAAAATATTTCTTCGGAACTCTTACCGGAATTTTTGTATCAATTTTTTTGTGGATTCTGAAAATCTGGAGATAAAGGAAAAAAGCCGTTACTCGGCAACAGAAATAATTTTTCTTCTTCCCGTTTTTAAAAGTGACCTTTATTACAGGCTTATAAAGCAGAATTTCTGGGTTAAGAAGTTTTATCCTGAATTTGAGCAAAAGAATAATGACTGTATTGAAAATGAAATATTGGTTAAAAGGTGGATTGAAAAATTACTCAATAACAGATTTGGAGATAAGTTTGAAAATTTTCTTTTTGAGAAGTCAGTAGAATTCATCCAAAAAAAATTCGCGAAGATGGATAATCAATCCTTTGAAAATAGTTTTAGACTGAAAAGGAACGAGTTACGTTATTTTCCCGAGAAGATACAGATGCAGATTTCTGATGACTACTCTTCAAAACTAAAGAAGTATGAAAAAAAACTGAGTACGCTTATTTTCAGCACGGAACCGCTTAATTATTCTTTGCGATGAACAATGAGAAGCGTAATATCTGGATACTGGGTGCAACGGGCTTTATTGGAAGTGCCTTGGTGAAACATCTGGCGAAAAATTCCGAAAACCATCTTCATATTTTATTTCACAAACAAGGCAACCGCCGCTATCTGGAGCAATTCAATACTTTTAGCGGAAGCTTAAATTCATTTGACTTTGATTGGTTTAACCGTTATCCGCCTGATGTAATATTTCATCTGGCTCGTCCGGCAGGCAGCAATTTCATAACACGCACACTCAAGTCATATCTGGGAGAAAATGCCAATCAGAAATGGGTAAAAGCATTGGCTCAACTTCCAAATCCCCCCATGGTGGTTTATGTATCAGGCTCTCTGATGTATGGCAGGCGAGATGCTGAGAATCCTGCTGATGAAAATTCAGAACTAAAACCTGATGCATTTGCAAAATACTATATCCGCAATGAACAGCCATGGATTGAAGCGCAAGAGCAAGGCATTATGGATGTGCGCTTTGCGCGTCCAGGCTGGATTGTAGGGGCAAAGTCATGGTTTTACCAGTTTTTCTGGAAGCATTTTATGGAAACCGGCAAAATACCTTGCTATGGAAATCATCCCATGTCGGTCATTCATATTGATGATTGTGCAGCCATGATTGATGCTCTGAGTCTGTATGGCGAAAAAGGCCAGAATTTGAATGTCTTTTCCGGAGATATTATTTTACATCTGGAGTTTTGCCAAATCCTTGCCGATATACTCAAAACAGAAACTGAAATAATTTCTTATGATAGGGTAAAATCCTTATATGGTACTGCCACAGCAGACGCATTGGCATCTTCCACACCCATGAGAACTTTATACCCTGAGATACATGAAAAATCAGGCAATAAGTTTAAGGAAACCCGGCAAATTTTACAGGATGTGGTTTTAAAGCTCAGAGACGTTTGAGATTTCTCAGGTTTACGGACTTTGCAATTTTCGAACCCAGGTGTTATCTTTTTTTAATCCTTTTTAAATACATACAAAGCATATTCGCCATATCTCCAGGCAAAGGTTTTATTCAGCAACATATCTGCTTTCCAGAGAAAAGGAGAGAATTTTCTTATCAGACGATTCAGGCCATGATAATACCAGGCCGGATGTAAAATGCTGTATCCCTTGCGTTTTAGTAAGTCGAATTGTGAAAATATTTTCTTTATCTCTTTAGGGCTGTAGCAACGGCTGGGCAGGAATTCTGTGGGAGAATATCCTCCCCATACAGTTTTTAAACGTGAAAAAGCAGGGCGAAACCTGAATTTGAGCAATTCAATCATCATGCCGGCCAGGTAATATTTATTTACAAATGATAAAACAAGTATCCCTTTAGGGGAAACGATTTGATGCAATATATCGGCAGCTCTCTTCAGGTCTTCCACAGTGTTGAGGGCACCAAAAAAAACATAAATCATATCAAACTGTTCTCCGCGAAAAAGTTTCTCAAGGTCTTCGACACTTCCTTTTTCAGCCCTCACATTTACAAGATTTTCCTTTTGCGCACGTATCTTTGCTATGTTTCTCATTTCACCTGAAATATCAATTCCTGCTACCTTTACTTCCGGGTGGGTTTTTGCAAAATGTACCATATCCAAACCAGTACCGTAACCTATTTCGAACATACTGGCGAATTGATAGCGTTTTACTTCTTCTCTGAAATCCTGCCTTATTCTTTGTAGTACGTGGTTTTTCCAATATCGTACATCAAAATCTTCAGCATCGCTGTCATAATAGCTTTCAATCTGCTTATAGTATTTCGGGTTTGTTTTCTGTTCCATAAAGATTTGTTATTAACCATGCTGCTGTTCCCCAAAAAAGAAAAGCAAATTTATCGGTGGTTAAAAAATTATTGAAGTTTGCATGAAAAATATAAGTGGATAATCCTGCTATTGCTGTTACAATGAGCCATCGGTTGGGATGGTTACGGCTTTTTTCAAATGCAATAAATACCCATCTGCCAAGTAATACGATCCAGCCAATCAACCCCGGTATCCCCATTTCGCTTAATGCCAGCAGATATTCTGAATGGGCTGTGCCCCCGGAACCTTCAGGCGGCTCAAAGGGGTTAGTTACTGAAAGACGGTTCATCAAACCCGGCTCCTGATAGGGAATATATGTGAACTGATAGGTGCCGGGGCCAAAACCGGTTAAGGGTTTTTCCTTAAACATGCGTAACGCAGACACCCATCGGTTGAGCCTTTCAAGGTTGGAAACATCGGTAGTGATATTGGCTGCAGACTCTGTCCTCTCCATAAAACCCGCGTGTTCGTCGTATGATATGGTTTCAATCCTGATTAACTGCTCTTCTATACTACTCCGAAATATCAAAACAATTGCGGATACAATAAGTAAAGATAATATAATGTGTGAAATTCGGAATTTTAAATACATCATAATCAAAACTCCCAGCATAAAAATCAGGCTGAGAAAGGCAGCCCTGCTGGTGCTGAAAATCACCATGAATATAAAAACCGCTGAGAATGCCCATAAAAGAAACCGGTTTAATACCCTTTGGTTTTGAAAACCGGAAACGAAAAAAACTGCTGCCAGCAAAGCAGAAGATGCCCCAAATATGGTATGATCTTTATAAAAAGGCTGAAATATCCCACGCATTA
>REDJ01000225.1 GCA_007693555.1 Bacteroidota bacterium | reverse complement strand
AAACAGCATACCCCGCATTGAAGCACTTGACAAACAACCTGAACTGCAGGCGGAGCTGTATTATGTAACGGGGAATATCTATTTCAATATGGGTTTCTGGCACAGAGCAAACGAATTTTATTACAAAGCGCTGGAAATTAACCAGTCATTGCCTGATAAAAAGAAATATAAATTGGAGCGGGCCCGGCTATATTCAAAAATTGCTTCAAGCCACTTTACTCTCGCAGAATATCAGCCTGCTGACAGTATTATTGAATTATCATTGAGTAAGTATGAAAAATATTTTCACACAGAATACATCAAAGAAATGGGTGAAGCAATGAGTTGGAAGGCTGTGATTTTGTATAGGATGGGAAGATTTGACGAAAGTCTTGAATACAGCCTTTCGGCGCTGGAATTTTTCAAAGAAAACGCTGACGAGAACTTCTTTTTACAAAAAACCATCAAAAATAACCCGAAAATTACAATCAAAAATATTATTACCAATACACTAAGGTCTATGTCACGGTATGAAGAAGCTATGGAATACAGCTTACGGGCAAAGGAGATGGTGGATATGCTGGTACCTGACATCAATGCACAAAAAGCAACAGTATATAGTGATCATGCCACTTTACTTGTTGCTATGGGAAGATTTGAAGATGCCCTTGATGTAAATAATGAAATTTATCAGTTGCGTTTGAAAACTTTAGGCGGACAGCATCCCAATACCCTTACGAATCTGGCCAATAAGGCAGCTATTTATTATCATATGAGAGATTATTCCCGCTCCGACTCGTTAAACTTAATGGTTCTGGACATTTATATGGAAAAATTCGGCCCTTACCACCACAGCACACTAATCACTATCAATAATCTCAGCAATTCACTTGCCCAACAACGTAAATTTGATGAGGCTATTAAATACATGAAAATGAATTTGGAAGCCCAGATAAAAACTTATGGCGATTCACATCATTACGTGGCCAGCACCCTTCATTCAATTGGCGTAGTTTATTTTGTTATAGGAGAACACTCCAAATCAAAAGATATGCTTTATCGCTCGGTTGAACTGTTTCAAATGAATTTTGGAGAACTAAGTTATGAAGTAAGTATGGCCTACAGACATATTGCCGAAGTTTACTGCAGAATGAGAGAATACGGATCGTGCAAAACTTATTTGGATAGTGCACTAAAAATTGCAGAAGAAGTTTTGGGAGATGAACATTCCTTTACTGCCAACATAAAAAATACTTTAGCTCAATATCAAAGCAGATTTTAAAGCATGCTATTTACAACAATAAATGCACTTCAAAGATTGAGTCCACTCCGAAAAGTACAATACCCCCCGGCCCCCTAAGAGGGGGAGTTTGCAACTAATAGAATATCTGTGCATTGTAAAATCGGATGTAATACTAAATATCACAAAATATGCTTATCGGAGTGGACTCAAGAATGTAACCCATAATATTTTTACAAACACTGGTTAATTATTTAATTCCCTTCCAGTAATTGTTCAATACGTAACAGGCGATCTTTGAGCTCCTGAATTTCTTCTTTTTGCATTTCAATGATTTCCTGCTGCTCCTGAATGGCTTTGATAGCAACTACACTAAATCCGGCATAATTGATTCCCAGGTAGTCATCTTCGGTATCTTTTAATACAAGCTGGGGGAATAAAGGCAACACATCCTGAGCTATAAATCCGATATGCTTTTCCAGCGAAGTATCACCAGGATAGATGAATTCTATTGCTTTCAATGATTCAAGTTTCCCAAGTACATTGTCAAAATCTTTTATATGTGTTTTCATTCGAATATCGGAATTTTGTACAAATGAGCCGTTTTTATCAATCCTTGCTCCTGCAAGACTATTGTTGAAGCTGAATCGCAGAGAGAAATCCGACATATGAATATTCCAAAAACTATCACTCATACTGTTTATAATACCAATACCTTCGCCTTTGGCAGCTGTGTTGCTGGTTTTAGTTGTAACAGGAATTGTAAAAGCATGCGCCGGGTGGGCATTTCCCAGTCCAATATTTCCATTTTTCAAAACGGTAAATGCATTGCTTTTTTCCATTTTCGAGGCTCCGTTCCCGATTTCAAAAAGGGGGTCGGTTTCTATCCATTCACTGGCATTTCCACCACCGTTATTAAACCTGCCCATAACCACGGAGTTATATGCAGAGGCAGTGGTTTCATTTCCCATGGCCACAGAAATCCAGGCTGATGCTTTTGTGTCCCGGCCCATTGCTACGGATGAATAGCCCGATGCATGGGTCCTGTCACCCAATGCAGAAGCACATACACCTGCAGCAATGGTTTCCCTTCCCATGGCAATGGCATTGGTTCCGGAAGCATTTGTAGCAACTCCAAATGCTGTTGATGTATATCCTGCAGCAATGGTATTCAATCCAAAGGCCACAGAGTTTAACCCGATGTTCTCTATATCCCAGCTATTCCCCTGAACTCTTCCAGCTCTGAAAGCTGATTTTTCAGGATTCCAAATCATGTAACTTCCCTGTCCGGAAATTACAACTGAATCGGGCTCATTTGCCAGGGTTGGCATAAAACAAGTCAAAAAGATGAAGGTGAAGTAAACGGTTCTGGAAATGAAATCCAAAAAGACTCCGGATTGAATTTTACCATTGTCAGATGGTTTATCAACTTGACGATACTTCATAATCTATCATTTTAAATTAAAAAAGTTTTATTAGGACAAACTGTGCCCTGGTTCGTTTGGTGAGTATTTTAACATGTGGAAAGATATATTATTCTCTTTTTTCCAAACGGTCTAATATCAATCTGAGTTCTTCAATCTCAGATTGAAGATTTTTGAGCTCCTTGTTTTGCATTTCAATAATTTCCTGCTGTTCCTGAATAGCTTTGATGGCCACTACACCAAATCCTGCATAGTTAATCCCCAGGTAATCATCTTCGTTGTCTTTAAAAACCAGTTCTGGAAAAAGGGGAAGCACATCCTGTGCAACAAAACCGATGCTCTTTTGCGGGCTGGCCACATCTTTGTAATTATAATCCAGAACCTTCAGGGCCATCACCCTATTTAGCATATTATCTGTTTCAGAAATATTGGTCTTAAAATGCAGGTCGGAATTTTGCACATACGCTCCGGAATCGCTGATGCGTGAGCCCGTTGTTGTACCATTATAGCTAAAGCGCAACCATGAAAACGACATGTGGATATTCCAGTAATTGGTACTGACTGTATTTACAATACCAATACCATCACCATCTGCACCTACTGTGGCGTCTTTGGTGGTTACAGGAATACTTAGCTTGTGGGCAGGAGTGGAAAGACCTACACCCATATTTCCGTTTTTACGAATTACAAGGGCATCACTGCGATTGGTTGATGAAGTACCGTTGCCAATTACAAAAAGGCGGTCATTGTTGTGCCAACCTGTCACCCCGGATGGTGTATATAAGGTATTATACCTTCCTATTACTGTTTCAACCGCCGATGGGGCATTGGTTGAACTACCTATGGCTGTGCTGAACCAACCTGATGCTGTGGTATTACTGCCCATGGCCGTGCTTGAAGCCCCTGATGCTTTGGTATTCAATCCAGCGGCAAAACTGTAGTTTCCTATACTGTCTTTGTCCCAGTTAGTTGCACCCGTGCCTGAAACACCACCTGCCCTAAAGGCTGCTTTACCAGGATACCACATCATTCGGGTGCCAGCACCCACTGCCGGTGGATCTCCGGGATCAGTTGAAGCGGTTCCCTGAAACAGCACATTCCCTTCACCATCTCCCATACCCTGTACATGCAACTGAGCTGTGGGATTTTCAGCGCCTATTCCCACATTTACTTCTGTGGTAACCTGGCCGGTACCATCTGTCCAGTTTATGGTACCGGGTTCACCCTGTGGCCCGGATGGGCCTTCAGGGCCCTGAATACCTTGCTCTCCTTGCGGGCCTTGAGGACCTTGTGGTCCCGTATCACCTTGTGGACCCTGGGGACCATCTGGTCCGATAGCACCTTGAGGGCCTTGCTCACCTTGCGGTCCGGGTTCGCCCTGAGGTCCTGTTTCTCCAGTTTCACCTTGTGGGCCGGCAGCACCTTGCGGACCTTCAGGGCCAATGGGGCCTTCCGGACCCATTGGTCCCATTTCGCCCGGATTTCCCTGCGGGCCGGGCTCTCCCTGGGCACCTGCCGGGCCTGTCTCTCCCTGCGGGCCTTGTGGACCAGGGGCTCCTTGTGGGCCAACAGGCCCCTCCGGACCAGGAGGTCCCTGAATATTTCCGGCATTGATCCATGATGCACCATCCCATACCCACAATTCACCGTTTATAAGATAAGCATCAGCTACTTCTGCATTATCAGGCAGATCTGCAGGGTCATCCAGCGAACCCAAAATATTCACTCCTGTTCCCGGTTCACCCTGCGGGCCGGGTTCTCCCTGCGGGCCGGGCTCTCCCCCGCTTTCGGCATACAATGCATAGGGTACGCTTA
>REDJ01000044.1 GCA_007693555.1 Bacteroidota bacterium | reverse complement strand
CAACCACCATTGTGCGGTGGTCCCCTTTAGGGGATTAAGGGGTGTGTGCAGGCAAATACCATTGCATCTTCATTATAACACTTATAAAATAAACCTTCTTTATAAAGTGTAAATATGGTTTTGCTTGCGCTGTTTTTTACTTTTTCAGATAATGTCATTTTTCAAAAAATTAGACCGCCAAAGGCGGTATTTTCAAAAACCCCTGCCCTGCGGGACAGGAGTTTAAAGTGTCAAATAAATCAAATATATCAAAGTGTCTTCTAATCCTTGAGGCAACGGACAGAGAGTCCGAGCGCGCGATCGTAGCTGTACATACGGGCATTGCTGCTACAGAAATACAGGTAGCGGGAATTGGAGCTGCTAACCTTACTTGACCAACAGTAGCTGCCGGAGCCGACATTGCCGAGCGAACCATCGCTGCTGTAGCAGCGGCCCGCCACGGGCAATTTAAGGGGCGAAGCGAAAGCGCCCGAAGCATCGTAGCTGCTCCAGCTCAGGCGTTCTGCATTTAACTCTGCTTTGGTGGGCAACCGATAACCAGCCGGACAGGGGTTGTTAGTGCCGTTTACACCCTGCCACAGATTATCATTTTGCGGGCTGCGCCAATCATAAGGACTGCTGCCAACTGTGATAAAATCTCCATGCCCGGGAGTGTCAGAGTTGCTTAAGGTTGATGTTGTGCTGGATGTCCTAACCTGGTGCCCATCGGCTGCCCTGCCCCATTGGTACAGGTCACCGTATGCTTCGGCATCGGTGCTGCTGGTGGCGGCACGACTGGCACCCATGTTGCGGTCCATCCATATCTTGCCGGTGGCGGGATTGAGGACTTCTACTACCTGGGTGTAGTTGCCGTTACCACCACCGCTATCTTCAGTAGTAAATGATTCCTGTTGCCCATATCCATTACCCGAATTATTAGTTGCATAAGCCCTCACATAATAAGTGGTATTGGATGATAAACCGGTAATATTACTGGTAAAAGCACCTGCGCCACTCCCATTATTGGTACTACCCAAATTGTTTTCAAGGGTGGGGTTTTGTGATGTGCTCCACACCACCCCTCGGGCAGTTACACTTGCACCTCCGTCATCTGTAACATTGCCGCCTGATGTGGCTGAGATTTGTGTGATATTGGTTACCTGGCTGGTGGTAACTTCTGGTGAAGTACCTTCGGTGGCAAATTCCTGCTCATTACCATACACCATACCCGCTTCATTGCTAGCATACGCCCGCACATAATACGTAGTATTGGGTTGCAGGTAGGTAATGTTGCTCTGGAACAAGCCCGAACCACTGCCATCCATGGTAAGGCCATTGTTTTGTTCAGCAGTGGGGTTAGGGTTAGTGCCCCACACCACACCACGGGAAGTGATATCGCCACCACCATCGCTGGTGATGTTGCTCCCGCTTTGGGTGGTGTTGGTGGTGATATTGGTTACGGATAGGGTGGTTAGGGTAGCCTGCTTTACGGGTTCTTCTTTGTTGCAATTTGCCAGGATGAGCAGCAGGGCTGATATCAAGGGAATGAGAATGAATCTGAAGTGGGTTTTCATAGGGTTTATAAATTGATTGTTATTATTTAGTTTTGTTATATTTTTACCAAAGTAAGCTTGCAAAACCTATTAATTGTAGAATTTGCTTTATACCTCTTAATAGTCTCAATGCTTTCCTAATCCTTAATATGTTAATCTGCTTTAACATGCAAGTTTTGTCTGCACTTTATTGCTGTTTATCTGTTATTTATAATGATTTCAAATAAAACTTATGCTAAAATCGGGTAAATTTTTATTAGTTGATTCAATAGGATTTATATATGATCAGCCTTAGAAGCTATATTCTTCAGGATGAGGACAATACTGATAATATTCCGGTAAGAATAGTAGGAATACTTGTAAAAGAAATAGGCAGGGTAAGTTGATTTAAAGCTTTATTTGTTAACTTTCCGGCAGGTCCTTGGATTTCTTTTCTCTTCGCGGAGTATGATAAATATCTATAGCCACAAGTATTGCCATAAAACCCCAGAATGGAACAGATGCCTTATCGGTATCAAGGAAATTATTGAGTAAACCGTGTGTAAAGTATGTGATAAAACCGAGAGTTAACCCAAGAGATAACCATCTGAACTCTCTTGTGGGAGCCCGTTTAAAATTCTGCACTCCTGTAATTAACACCCATACAGCCAATAAAATGAAGGTTAGCATACCCGGTATGCCGGATTCTGACAAAGGCCCCAGGTATTCGCTATGGGCATTTCCGAGGTCTCCAAAATTGGTAGTTATGATGGTATGGTCTTCTGATAGCTGGAAGGGAGCATACACAAGCTGGTAAGTACCCGGACCCCATCCCAGAATGGGCCTTTCTTCAAACATTCTGATAGCTGCACGCCATCGGTTAATGCGCTCAAGGTTGCTGGCATCAGAGGTAATATTTGTTACAGATTGGGCATGCTCACGAAAATCTCCGGATGATTCCTGACGGTTTCGCTCAAGTTGCATAATGATATCATCCTGAAAAAGATAAGCTGTACCCACAATCAATATAAGGCCGGCAAATATGAGTTTATAATCAATTTTCAATACCAGAATCCAGAATGCGCCAAATGCAACAAAAAGGCTTAACCATGACGCTCTGCTGTAACTGAAAATAATTCCCATTACAAAAACTGCAAAAAACAAAAGGGCAATTCTTTTGCTTAAAACGTTGTAATCTTTTAAAAAAGCTTTTATTATAAATACCGGAGCTACGAGTGCAATCACAGCACTATAATTGGTATGGTCATTAAAAAACGGCCTCACTACCCATGTACCAACCTGTCTTTCAAATCCATAACCACCATGCTGAATAGTTATGTAAATGATTATCATTACAAGTGCGGTACCAAATAGCCACAAAAACAGCCTGATTTTTTCGGGTTGCTTGAATAATTGAATCAGAACAAAATAGAATGTTACCACAAACCATAGTCTGCTAATAAAAAATTTAAAGGAAACTACAGGTATTTCACTGGTAACCGAGGTAACAAACATCCAGATGAGATTAATGATAAGAATGACTGTAACCGGATGCCTGATTATTCGCATGTCATATCTCTGCTCATAAAACAGTTTGAGAAAAAACAGGCACATTATAGCCACAATTACAGGCTCGGTTGGAATATCGACTGTAAACCCCATCGCTTCATGACGGTATTTGAATGTAAACGGAGTTATAAAGACGATTGCCAACAAAAGTTTGTCAAGTGAAAAAAAGAACAACAGCATTACTAGCAATGCCAGAGGCAAAGCCATAAACCAGTAAATCTCATTGGCAATAAATAAAACATTTAATGCAATGAAAGCAAAGCTTGCCCCGTAAAGGATTTTTATTTTAAAGGTATCGGTCACTTATTACCTGAGCAGGTTATTTTTTCACTTTAATTATTCCTTTATTCAGCAAATGTTCATAGGTCATCAATGACAAAACACCCATAACACCAGCTGCAAAGGTTGCAAGAAAAACGATAAGCCAACGTGTTGGATAAACTTTCCTTTCAGCCACAAAGGCATCATCAATAAGAAACTTGAATGAAACGAAATTGTCCAGGTCGGCTCTTGCTTCCTGCATAACCCTTTGAACAACATGTAAATTTCTGCTTACCTGTGCCAGATGCTCGTTTTGGGTTATAAAAATGCCTCCGTAGTTTTTTAATACATCAAGCCGGTCTTCTAAGGCCTGCACTCCCCTGGTATTGCCTTCTGCAATTTCTCTGGCAAGTTGTTGGGTTAGTCTTTCAGCCTGAGCATTGAATTGATAAACACCCATTCCCATAAGGGTAGTCAAAGAATCACGGGTAATATTTATTTCATGGAGCATGTTTTCATAGCTTTGCCTGGCAACCTGATATGCAAGCAGTGCCCTTTGCTGCCTTATATCATTTTGAATTGTATCAGCCAGAGCTGAAATTTCATTGGCAATGTCTGCTGCCATTTCAGGGCTTTTATCCCGAACCCTTATTTCTACTGCTCCATAGGGTGTTCTGCGCGAAGAAATGTTGCTGTTGTAAATTCTTCTAAGATTGGTGTTTCTGTATTTATCATCCTCATCAATCTCGTAGTGCTCAAAAAGGTCAAATCTTTCAACCACTTTATCCCTGACAGCTGTGGAACCTAAGACCTGAAGCAGTCGCTCAGCATCATCCACATCACCATATTCAAGAAAATCTACATTTGTTCCAAAAACAGCCCTGCTAAGACTACTGGATTTGGCCGGAAACATCAATACAGTTGATTCAAATAAAGGGGTAATAAATACAGGTGAAGAAAATATAACTGCCAGCACAGCTGCTGAAAAGCAAATGATGCCCAATTGTTTCCACCATCTGATGAAAAACATAAAGATATTTGTAGAGTCAAACTCTTTGTTCACATTTTTGTCCATGATATATACTAAATTGTTTTAAAAAAATCTGATAAAGTGTTTACGCCGGAATGGATTGTTTTATTGCCCTTTTGGGGAGTTTTTAAAAATGAGCCCAAAGATAAACAAAAATCAGTTCAGCCTGAGGTATTAAATCAATCAGGATGTTTCTCCGTATTTGAGTATCTTGAATAAATGGCGTGGGCTTACAAGTCTGATTATAAATGATAATAAACCTGAGGCTGTTACCATTATTACAAAACTTAATTCCCATTGCAGATTTAATTGTTTTGTAAGAAACCCAAGCAAAATTACGCTAATTATAAAAACAAGGATCTTTAAGACTAAGATATAGTTATAATTAAACCTGAAAAGACGCGAAACCACCCATACCTGAATTGCTGCAATCATAAACTGCGTAACCAGGGTTGCAATTGCTGAGCCGTAAGCCTGAAATACCGGAATTAACAAAAAGTTTAAACCAATATTTATAAGCATTCCGGAGAGAGCTATGAAGTTCAGATACTTAAGGTTACCATTGGCCGTTAGCAAAGTGCTGAAAATATACATAGTTGATATGGCACAGAAACATGTCATAAGTAAACCAAAAACCTGTGAACTGTGCATGATACGGTAATCAAATTCTGCAACACTTTCTCCTTCGTGAATATGGTAAAGCAATCTCATAAATTCTTCCGAGTAAAAAAATGAAGCTATTGCAATAATAACAGCAGGTACAATAAGAAGAGTATATGAAAGCTTAACCAGCTCCTCAATGGATTCTTTTTGTTTTATCATTCTTGCAAAAATAGGCAGCAGCAAAACTGCAAACAGATAAGCAATCATATTGGCAGCGTCCAGTAAACGATATGCAGAGGCGTAAATACCTGAATAACGTGCACCATCTTCAAGCAACCTTTCAAGCATAACACTGTCTATACGATTGTAAAATGTCATCAACAGCACCAGCAGAGCGAATGGTAAACTTTGCCGCAACATCATCAGAAAAAACGGAAAACTCCAGTTAAGTTTCAAAAACCTGGTTTCAGCCTTACGGAAAACTACAACCATGGTAATGAGTGCCGTAATTGAAAAGGAGGCCGTTTGTGCATAAACGAAGTACTCTATTTTAAAAACCGGTATAATATTTCCCCAAAGTAATACGGCACAAATAAATATCATCAGGCTTCTGTCGAGTACTGATATAATACTGTCAGTTTTAAAAAGATGTAATCCTCCCAGATTTGAGCGTAAATAAAGAATGAAGCTTACAAGAAATTGATTAAGTCCAAGGAAAAATAACAGGTACATCTGTTCTCGTGAGTATTTGATTACAAATGCAGCTAAAAACGTAAATATCAAATATCCCAGAAAAAGAAGCAGCTTCAGTACAATAATATTGGATAAATGCTTTTGTAAAAGTTGATTGTTCTGGGCAATATTTTTATTATTGAAAGTAGTGATACCAAAATCAAGCAGGATAGAAAACAGAAATGAAAAATTAAACACAGCAAAATAAAAACCATACTCTTCCGCTCCCACAGTGTTTTGCACCGTACGGTCTATGCCAAAGATCCAGAATGGTTTAATAAGTAAATTCAAAACCAGCAACAGCGCCAGGTTTTTCAGAAATTTTCGCTGCATGCAATCATTTATTCAGGAACCAGCCTTATCCCCAGTGTAAAAGTAAATGCTTATCCGCGTCAAATTTAGCAACTTTTGGTTTTAAAGATGCTTTTTGTTAGAAAAAGTTTGAGTATTAAGGGCTTTTTACATCTTTGAGGTGGAGAATTATTTGAGTTTATGCTTGAGTAATGTAATCTGATAATCTTTAACTCATTGATAAACTGAAGTATATCATATTTGGAATTTAGCAAACTTACATCTCATTTTTCAGTAATTTTGTATTATTAAAAAATTCTCAAATCAATAGTTACGTGAAATTTAAACCCGGAGATAAAGTCAGCTTTTTAAATGAAAAAGGTGGCGGTATTGTAACAAAGGTTATCGATGATAACCTTGTGCATGTTACCATTGAAGATGGTTTTGAAATTCCTGTGGTGGCAACCAATCTCATAAAAACCGGCACTGCCGAAATGAGCAGTGATATTCAGAAAGCCTATCAAAGATTACAAGATCGGCAGGAGGAAACCACGACTGATGAAGATATTAAACCACTTTATATTGCACATAACAATCCGGATCAACGACCTGATGGTGTTTACATGGCCTTTGTACCTGAGGTACAGGAAAATCCACTTACAGGTTCTTTGGAATTATATTTGATAAATCATACTAACTACGAAGTTCTTTTCAGTCTTTTTCAAAACATTGCAGGTAACTGGCATGGCATTGAATACGGCTATGTACAAGCTGAGTCAAGGTTGTTTTTTGGCAATATTGGAAGATCGGAAATTGAAAAATGGGCTAATGCCCTGGTGCAGGTGGTTTTTTTCAGAGAAGAAAAGTGCACTCCCCTTCCACCCTTTAGTGGACTTATAAGCTTTAAACCTGTTAAATTGTATAAGGAAGAAAGCTTCCGGTTTGAAAGCTTATTGAGAAAAAATGCCTTTTTTGTTGAGATCTGTAATATTGATCAACTAGTCAGGAAACCTGTTTTTGAGGAGAAAATAAGCGAGGAAACTTTAAAGCATCTTCAGCAAAAGATGAATATTCAGCAAAAATCAAAAAGCTCTGCTGCCAATATTTTATCTTTTCTTGAGAAACACAAGATTGACGATAAAATAGCTGAAGTTGATCTTCATATTGGTGAACTGACAGATAACCTTACAAATCTGGAAACAAAAGATTTGCTTGATATTCAATTGGATTATTTTAAACGATGTTTACAAGAGGCCGTAAAAGAGAAACTGGTAAAGATAATTTTTATTCATGGTGTGGGTAATGGCAAATTGAAAACAGAGATTGTTAAGATACTGGAAAGAACGGAAGGAATAGAATACTATGATGCACCTTATGCACGTTACGGCATGGGAGCAACAGAAGTTCATTTTTATCGTAATAAATAAAAAAGACAGGCTTTCCTGCCGCTATGTCATTTAGTAAATGACAGAGAGGAAAGTCCGGGCAACAAAGGGCAGCATACTTCCTAACAGGAAGCTGTTATTGCATCCTTGATGCAGTAACAAGAGAAAGTGCCACAGAAAATAACCGCCCTGCTATGCGGGGTAAGGGTGAAAACGTGAGGTAAGAGCTCACGCCACAGCAGAGTGACCTGCCGTGGGGGTAAACCTTATGCGTTGAAAGGCCAAATATACCGGGGGTTGAGGGTGGCCCGCCCGATCCCGGAGGGTAGGCCGTTAGAGGGCAGATGCAAATCTGCTCCCAGATAAATGGCAGGAATTCCTATTGTGGGAATACAGAACCCGGCTTATAAGCCTGTCTTTTTTTTTATTACCCTCCAATAATATTTTATTGCCTGCGTTTTCCTGTTGTTATTCAGTAGGGTTTTTAACCTTTGGTTTATCAGTTTATAAATGTTGAAAAATAGCTTTCAATGTTGAAAAGCAAGCCAAACCACATCAACAATTTCTTTGTAATTTCGCAGCAAAATAACATAATCATATGATAAAAAAGCTCATTTCATCATTAATTGCGGTGCTTTTGATTACT
The DNA here is from genome assembly GCA_007693555.1 of Bacteroidota bacterium. GTDB lineage: Bacteria > Bacteroidota > Bacteroidia > Bacteroidales > UBA7960 > SKVR01. Next base: position 54,039 of record REDJ01000044.1, on the reverse strand, counting down.
TCTTTTACCGCATTTGCACAAAATACTTCGGTTTACGATCAGCCCGAAGCAGACTACAGACAGGCCCTTGAACTCTTCAACAAGGGAAAATTCGGGGCTGCTCAAAAACTTTTCAATGAAACCATACAGCGCATTGAAGACCATGAATCGGAAATCAGGGTAAGCTCTCAATATTATGCTGCCATTTGTGCAGTTGAACTTTTTCATCCTGATGCTGAAAAACAACTTATCGCATTTATTTCGGCCAATCCGGCACATCCACGGCAAAGTATTGCCAGTTTTCAGATGGGTAACCTTCAATACAGAAAAAGGAACTATGAAGATGCCATCAGATGGTACAGCAGGGTTGATTCATATGATCTTACATGGGAGCAAAGAGAGGAAATGCAATTTAAACTGGGTTATAGTCATTTCATGAATGATAACTTTGCCCAGGCCAAAAGGTTTCTTTTTGAAATAAGAAACCCCCAGTCGCCATATTATGGACCGGCCACTTATTATTATGGTCATATAGTCTACAGTGAAGGCAATTATGAAACTGCCCTGATAAATTTTCGCAAATTGACTGATGACGGCAGTTTCGGTCCCATTGTACCTTACTATATAACACATATATATTTCCTGCAAGGCCGCTATGAGGAACTTCTGGCTTATGCCCCTGCCCTGCTTGAAGATTCCGGTACCCGCAGAGGTGCAGATATTTCACGCATGATAGGTGAAGCACATTATAACCTTGGTAATTTTGCTGAGGCTATACCCTTTTTAGAAGATTACCAAAGGCAAACCAGGCAGAGAATAAACCGCGAAGATTACTACCAGCTTGGTTTTGCATATTACAAAGCAGGAGACTATGAAAATGCAATCAGACAATTTGAACGCGTTACAAACGCTCAGGATGAACTTGCACAAAATGCTTTATATCATCTTGCTGACAGTTATTTAAAAACCGGTCAGAAAAGATCGGCCCGCAATGCTTTTCTTTCAGCCCATCGCCTTGAGTTTGTTGAAGAAATCAGCCAGATTTCATTATTTAATTATGCCAAACTTTCCTTTGAATTGTCTTTGAATCCATTTAACGAAGCCATCATATCTTTCCAGAGGTATATTGATAAATATCCTGATTCGCCTCGCCGTGAAGAGGCTTACAGGCACCTTATTGACCTTTATCTTACAACACGTAACTATAAAGATGCGCTTGCAAGTATTGAGGCCATAACCATTAATACTCCTTCATTGAGGGCGGCCTATCAAAGAATTGCCTATTTCAGAGGTATTGAACTTTTTAATAACGGCGACTTTGAGGGAGCAATAGAGCATTTTGAAAAATCTCTGAAATACCAGGAAAACAGAACCTTAAGAGCCCAGGCACTTTTCTGGAAGGGCGAAGCGCACTTCAGGCTTGAAGATTATATCAAAAGCATAGATGTTCACAATAGATTCCTTCTTACACAAGGTGCTTTTAATATACCTGAATATAATCTTGCCAATTATACAATCGGATATTCTCATTTTAAAAGAAAAGAATATCCGCAGGCCATTACGGCATTTCGTAAGTTTATTACAGACAGAAATATAAGCAGAGACCTTCGGAATGACACCTATCTGCGTGTAGCAGACAGTTATTTTATAACAAAAAATTATAGCGCATCACTGGATTTTTATGACAGGGCAATTGCTTTGCAGGTGCGTGATGTTGACTATGCAATTTTTCAAAAAGGACTTGTACAGGGTGTAATGGGTAATTTTAACAGCAAAATACAAACTCTGCAATCACTTCTTCAGCAATACCCCAATACAAGCTTTGCTGTTGATGCACGATATGAACTTGCAAATACCTATGTAATTCAAGATAATAGCTCAAGGGCTTTGCAATATTACAATGAAATCATCAATCGCTTTCCCAATTCAAGTTACGTAAAAAGCGCTATGTTAAAATCCGGTTTGATTCATTTTAACCTCAACCAGGATGAGCAGGCATTGCAGGTATTCCGCAGAGTTATTGAAAAATATCCCGGCTCTCCCGAATCACAGGAGGCGCTGACAAGTATGCGGAATATCTATGTAGCAATGGACCGGGTTGATGAGTTTGTAAACTTTTCACAAGGTCTTGGTTTCGCTGATGTGACTATGGCGCAGCAAGACTCACTGACTTACATTGCAGCAGAAAACCGCTATATGCAGGGAGATTGCGAAAATGCTGTCAGAAGTTTCGGCAATTATATTGAAAGATTTCCCAGGGGAATATTTGCATTGAACGCTCATTTCTATAAAGCTGAATGCGAATTCAGGATGAATGAACGACAAAGAGCGCTGGTCGGTTATGAATTCGTTCTTGAAAGACCTAAATCAAAGTTTTCAGAAAATGCAGCTTTACGTGCAGCACAGATAAATTTTGGAATGGGCAATTATGATGCTGCACTTAAACATTTTGAAACTCTGGAGGAAATAGCAGAGTTTCGCAGCAACAGACTGGATGCACAAATCGGTCAAATGCGCTCACTTAGCCGGCTCGAGCGCACTGAGCAGACTGTGCAGGTGGCCAGAAAGGTGCTTGAAGCTGACAAATTAAGCAGCGAAATTATACAGGAAGCCAATTTGCTTATAGCACGGGCTGCATTAAAACAAAACAATCTTGATGTGGCACAGCAATACTTTCGCCAAACCAATTCCATATCAGAAAACATTATGGCTGCCGAGGCAAAATATAACCTCGCTCTTATTGAATTCAGAAGAGGAAATTACCAAAAATGCGAAGAACTGATCTTCGATTATATAAACTATCTCACCCCTTACGATTACTGGCTGGCTAAAATTTTTATACTACTGGCTGACAATTATCTTGAGCAGGATAATCTTTTCCAGGCTCGCAGTACGCTTGAAAGTATCATTGAAAATTATGACGGCGAAGATCTGCTTTCTTTAGCCCGGCAGAAGCTGAAAGAAATTGATTTGCTGGAACGTCAGAGAGAAGGTGAACATGAACCGGATACATTGGAGGTAGATTTTAGCCAACGTCCCCAGGGAAGCACAGAGATATTTTAATTTCATTGTTTAAGAGCAAAATACAGAAATTATGCGTAACAAATTTTCAAAATTATATACAGCTTTGCTTACAGCTATTTTTATCGTAAGCATTTGTGCAAAAACCAATTATGCACAGCAGCTTGACTTTGATGAAATAAAGGTTATTGCCCCCTATGAGCCTACGATTTCAGACGCTTTCAAAACTCTTTTCAATCCCACATTAGATGATACCTTGCAAATTGATATTTCTTTTGATTACAGTATAAATCCTTTGCAAATACCAACAGAATTTTCGATGGATCCTTTGAGCCCTGCCAGGATGAGAGGTGAACCCCTTGCCAAACTGTATAATGGTTTTGTAAAAGCAGGACTTGGCAACTATTCAACTCCTTATGGTGAAATTTTCTATAATTCGCTTCGCTCAAATGAATATGCATACGGAGTAAGATTAAAACACCTGTCCTCAGGAGGCAAAATTGATGATTACGGCCACAGTGGGTATTCCGATAATCTGGTCGGGCTTCACGCAAAAAGATTCTTCCGCAATCATACATTTGAATCAGACCTTCGTTATGAAAGAAATATGATTCATTATTACGGTTTCAGGCGTGGTGATTTCCTGGAAGATGAGGATATGCTTGAGTTTATTGATCAGCTTTCCAATAAAGACATCAGGCAGGTATTTCATTATATATCTCCATCTCTGTCTTTCAGGAGTAATTATCTGGATAATGCACGTTTACAACATGATTTGAATCTCAGGTATCATTATTTAACCGACCGCTTTGATGCATTTGAGCACCACCTGGGGTTTCAGGCCAACCTCGAAAAAGATTTGATGGAAGACCCATTGGGTTTTGCTGACAGCCAGGGTTTTCAACTGGAGGCGGGAGCAGATTATTATTATAACATAAACTCCATTGACTCCCTCAGCACAGGAATTATTAAACTTTTACCCACCTTACATGCGGGCTTCGGTGACTTTAATTTTTATGTGGGACTGAATACTACTGCACAACTTGATACGGTGAGTCATGCCAGATTTTATCCTGTAGCAGGTGCCCGGATTAACCTGATAGGCGATATGCTGCAGGCTTATACTTCTTTGAGTGGAGGCCTGGAGAAACAAAACCTCAGGCAAATGAGTACAAGAAATCCCTTTATCAACACCAATCTTCCATTGGGCTTTACAAATACAAAACTTGAATTAAGAGGAGGTCTTAAAGGCTCATTAAGCTCCTTTGCATCTTACAATTTTTCTATTGCAACAAGTAATATTGATAATTATCCCTTTTTTGTAACTGACAATTCTGCTTTACTTGAAAACAAATTTCTTATAGTATATGATAACATTCGGTTATTTAATTTCAGAGCTGAATTATTTGGTAATGTTGGCGAAAGATTCAATGCACGATTCAGTGCAGATTACTACCAGTATAGTCTTGAAAATGAACTTGAACCCTGGCACGAACCCACCTTAAGAATGGGGCTTTCTCTCAGATACAATATTCAGGATAAAATCATTCTTTCGGGAGAAGCTTTTGCCAGAAATTCCGTTTATGCAAGGGTATTTGATGAAGTTTCAGACAATCATCAAGGGATGGAAATCCAGGGGTTTCATGTAGACACCAGTCTGGGAATTGAGTATCGATACACTAAGATATTATCCGTTTTTTTGAATCTTAACAACGTATCAAACCAACCCCTCCAAAGATGGTATAATTACCCCACGCATGGCTTCAATCTGATAGGTGGAGTATCTTATGCATTCTGATGTTCTGTCTGTTGTTCCGAACAAAATATTTTGAATTGTATTATTTAAGGTTTTTATTTAAGCCCTTCGGGGCTTTTTTCTTTTAAAAAAAGTGATTTTTTCTCTTTTTTTAAGGCAGTTTTTAACGTATGTAAAGAATAGTTATCAACAAAGTGTTAAATACTTTGTAATAATTTGACAAACAGATATTTAATAATACTTTCAAATATTGAAAAAATAAACTTTTTTAGCGGTTTTAAAGACCCGGAAACCGCCAAAAAAGCTTATCTTTGGGGGTTATTTTAGATGTTAAAAAAAATGAGCAAAGACACCAAACAAAAAGTTGTAAAACAGATGAATTATGATGCCGCCAGTATACAGGTTCTGGAAGGACTGGAGGCAGTGAGAAAAAGACCCGCCATGTATATTGGCGATATAAGTACAAAAGGTCTCCACCATCTTGTATATGAAGTTATTGATAACTCTATTGACGAAGCAATGGGGGGGCATTGCAACAGAATTGAAGTCACTATTAATGAGGACGGCTCCATTACCGTTTTAGATAACGGAAGAGGAATTCCTACAGAAATACATGAAAAAGAGGGACGCAGTGCACTCGAAGTAGTTATGACAGTGCTGCATGCAGGGGGTAAATTTGATAAAGATTCATACAAAGTTTCAGGCGGTTTGCATGGGGTGGGCGTAAGTTGTGTAAATGCTCTCTCAATTAATCTGAAAGTTACCGTATATCGAAATAATGAAATATGGGAGCAGGAATACACAAAAGGAAAACCCCTTTACCAGGTCAGACAATTAAATGGACGGACTGAATTTCGTGGAACAGAAGTTACATTTAAACCTGATGATGGTATTTTTCAAACTGTCGATTTCAGCTTTGAAATCCTGTCAAACAGATTAAGAGAACTGGCTTTTCTGAATAAAGGAGTAACACTTACCATAACTGATAAACGCCATACCAACGACGATGGCGAATATTTACATGAGTCCTATTTCTCTGAAGAAGGTCTTAAGGAATTTGTTGCATATCTTGATGATACGAGAGAAAAATTAATTGATAAACCCATTTACATGGATGGCGAAAAAGCCGGTATTCCTGTGGAAGTTGCCATGCAATATAATTCATCTTTTGCAGAGAACCTGCAATCCTATGTGAATAATATTAACACTATTGAAGGTGGAACACATCTGGCAGGTTTCAGGCGTGCATTAACCCGTACATTAAAAAGCTATGCCGAAAAATCAGGAATGCTTTCAAAATTAAAGTTTGAAATCAGCGGAGATGACTTCCGTGAAGGGCTTACTGCTGTGATTTCTGTGAAAGTTGCTGAGCCGCAGTTTGAAGGACAAACCAAAACCAAGCTGGGTAATTCAGAGGTAGCGGGAGCTGTAGACCAGGCGGTAAGCGAAATGCTCACATACTACCTGGATGAACATCCCAAAGAAGCCAAAACTATCGTTAACAAAGTAATTCTTGCTGCCACAGCGCGCCATGCTGCGCGTAAAGCAAGAGAGCTTGTACAGCGCAAAAGTGTGCTCAGTTCAGGTGGCTTACCCGGAAAGCTTAGTGACTGTTCTGAGAAAAATCCTGAATTGTGCGAAATTTATCTCGTTGAGGGTGACTCTGCAGGTGGTACCGCCAAGCAAGGTCGCGACAGAAAATTTCAGGCCATTCTGCCATTGCGTGGTAAAATCCTCAATGTAGAAAAGGCCATGCCGCATAAAATCTTTGAAAACGAAGAGATAAAAACCATATTCACTGCATTGGGCGTTTCCATAGGTACCGAAGAAGACTCCAAAGCACTGAACCTGGAAAAACTTCGGTATCATAAAATAATCATCATGACTGACGCCGATGTGGACGGAAGCCACATTGCCACATTGATACTTACTTTCTTTTTCCGCTATATGCGCGAATTGATTGAAAACGGTTATGTTTACATTGCCACTCCCCCGCTCTTTCTCGTTAAAAAAGGGAAGGATGAGGTTTATGCATGGTCTGATGAAGAAAGAAAAGCCGTTATGGCAGAATTTTCGAAAAATGGCAAAGATAGCGGTTTGCATTTCCAGAGATACAAAGGTTTGGGTGAGATGAACGCAGAGCAGCTTTGGGAAACTACCATGAATCCTGAATACAGAAAGCTAAGACAGGTAGATATTGTAAACGCTGCTGAAGCCAATCGCACATTCTCTATGCTAATGGGTGATGAAGTTCCTCCAAGGCGCGAATTCATTGAGAAAAATGCCAAATACGCCAAAATTGACGTATAAAATTTCTTAACCACCAACTTAACGTTGGAAATCAGTATCCGATTCACGGAGCTGGTTTTCAACGTTTTTTATTTTCAGTTTGCCTTCTTACTATATCAAATCCTTCAATTCATCAAACGACAGTGATTTTAATGGGTTGTTTTCATTTATAAACATTCCGGCAATCTTACTTTTCTTCTGCTGCAGCTTTACAATTTTTTCTTCAACAGTATTGCGGGTTATAAATTTATAGACAAACACATTTTTATCCTGTCCGATGCGATGTGCCCTGTTAATTGCCTGATTTTCAACAGCAGGGTTCCACCATGGGTCAAGCATGAAGACATAATCTGCCCCGGTAAGATTCAACCCAACCCCTCCTGCACGCAGGGAAATCAGAAACAGTTGATTTCCGGCATTATTCTGAAAATCTCCGATGAGTTTCTTTCTCTCTTTCTCTGCAACACTTCCCGTAAGCATGCTATAGGAATAACCTCTTTCTGCAAAATAATTGCGAAACAGATTAAGATGTTTAACAAACTGTGAGAAAATAAGCACTTTGTGGTTTTCTGAAAGCAACTTCTCGATATTACGGATGATTTCAGCGTACTTACCGGAGTCCTCCCTGTAATCCAGGTCCACAATTGCAGGATGATTGGCAATAAGTCTGAGTTTTGTAAGCCCACTCAAAATTACAAATCTGGATTTATCAACACCTCTTTGTTCCATATCTGTGAGAATGGAATTTCTGATTTCTGATTTTTTGGTTTCATAATAACTTTCCTGCCCGGGTGTCATTTCACAATAATGGATGATTTCAGTAAGGTCGGGTAGTTCCTGTTCTACCTGCCTTTTGGTGCGCCGCAATACAAATGGTTTAATCAATTCCTGAAGCTTTCCAGCAGTTTGAGCATCCTGCCTTTTTTCAATGGGAAAAACAAATTCATTTTTAAAGAAATTCAAACTTCCCAACATACCCGGATTGATAAAAGAAAACTGTGACCACAGGTCGGTAAGAGAGTTCTCTACCGGAGTTCCTGTTAGTACAAGCCTGTTTTCGCATTGCAATTTCTTAATTGCTGAAAATATTTTTGAAGAGGCATTTTTGATGATTTGACTTTCGTCCAGAATGACATAATGGAATTTGTAGCCGGAAAGTTTCTGAATATCATTCCTTACTGTTCCATATGTGGTTAATACAAGGTTATAATCATTGAATGCATGAATATTTTGCATTCGGCCTGAACCCGTATGTTGGAATACTTTCAGGCGAGGTGCAAAACGTTTGATTTCCTCAATCCAATTGTGCACAAGTGATAATGGCATTACAATAAGTGAGCAGTTTACCCTTCTGTCAGATAAGTTTTCCATTTCATCTTCTTCTTGAAATAAACTTAACTGACCTGTTTTCAGCTCAGAGTTAATTGCCTCTTGAATGTTTGCTCTGTTAACGGTATCGCCTTTCAGATAAATTCCTGCAAGCAATGTAAGTGTTTGTAACGTTTTTCCAAGGCCCATATCATCTGCCAGACAACCCCCAAGTTTATTTTCCCTGAGAAAAATCATCCATTCATATCCTTCACGCTGGTAATTCCTTAGTTTTACATTGTTCATCTGAGGAATTTCAATTTTATCTTTTACAGGTAGCTTATCAAATTCCGGAAGTTTAAGGCCGAATTCCTGAAATCCGGTTAATAGTGGAAAATGATACTTTTTAAGCTCAAGAGAACTTCCTTTTTTATGGCCATATTTAAAAATGTCCTCGTAGGTACTCATCCATTCCAAAGGTATCAATGCAATACTTCCGTCAGGCAGGATATACTCCCTGTTTCCTTTTAAAATATTATCCTTTAATTGGACAAACGCAATCTCAAATGCTCCAAATTTCACCGTTCCCTTTATATCGAACCAGTCGTTCTTTTCCTCTGTTTCAAAAACCAGTTCTGTTTTTCCCGTTATATAGAATTTTTGTTCTAACTCCAGGATCAATTCAAATTGCTTTAATTCTTTATTTTTTGCATTGATCCAGTCAATATATAAATGAACTTGTTTTTGATAATCTTCTACCGATGGTGAGTAGTCGCTCTGGTTTATTTCTTTCAGATACAAATACGGGGCTTCACTTTTTCCCAGCCCAAGAGACTGAAGTAATTCATAGTTTTCTTTTTCAAAATCGAATTGTCGGGTTAGTTTTTCAAAATAAAACTCAGGACCATTGTTTCTGAATTTAACTGTGGACGCTGCTTTGTCACCATACTGGAAAGTAGCTATATGGCCATATCTGAAATACAGAGCAAACATGATTTTTCCCTGCCAGTGCTGCTCCAGTTTAAGCACCGCAACAGGCTTTTCACTAAATACTTTCACTTTAAAACCCTCGTTGATGTAGGCATGATTCAACAGGCTTTTTTGAACAAACTTTTCATAAAACTGCCTTTCCTGTTGGGCCGGTACCACCAAAAACTCTTTCCTGATAAAGGGTTCCAGCTTTTTACCCTCCCAATCGGGTTCAAAACGAAAAAGCTCATAATTGAGAAACAACAAGCAAGGTTTGTGACTGATGATAAACGCATCATTACCAAAAATATTTAAGTCTTTTTCTCCTTGTTTGAGTAAAAGTTTGTAGTGGGTTTTATCAGACAACTTTTCAAAATGAAAGCAGGTTTCTGTAAAGTCTTTGTGAATCATTAGGGATGATTCTTTGATTCTTTCTGATGCTTCACCCTTAAAATACAATGAAATTTCATGGGTAACCAGTAATTCAACAACATCAAAAAGTGTTCGTTCCACAAAAGGTCTTATGTGATTTTTGATGTAAATATCATCAAGTGTATCATAAAAGGAAAGAGACTTTGTCCTGGCACGTTTAAACCGCTTCTGCAGGCTTTCATCACTATAATTGTATATGACATCCAGAATTCGGGTCTGTGGCTCAGTAGGCATGATAAAATAATCTTTAACGGTAAATTTATTTACCTTTTTAAAATCATAACCGAACTGACCACTCTTTGTAACACTTACAGCATATGCCTCTACCAGGTAGCCAAGTTTACCATGCAAACTGATTGCAAAAACCAGTTTCTTTTTCCCAAAGTTTTCGCTCATTTCCTGATAAGACATTGAAAAAACCACTTAAATTTTAAACCAAACTCACAAAGTTAAATGATTTCGTAATAAAAAAACCCGGAAAATGTTTTAACAACATTATCCGGGTTCTTGATTACTTTAGACTGTTTTTTATTCTCTTATCCAACTGAGGATTTCATCAGACATTGGGTCGTGCCGGGGCGAAAAATATTTAACCAGCCGGCCTTGCTCGTCAATGAGATATTTTTGAAAATTCCAGGCAATTTCAGAATCCATAACACCATTATGCTCTTTTTGGGTTAACCATTGATACAGTGGATGAATGTCTTCACCTTTAACGGAAATTTTTGACATCATAGGAAAAGTAACACCATAATTTTCCTCGCAAAAAGTAATTATTTCTTCATTTGTGCCGGGTTCCTGGTTCATGAAATTATTTGCAGGAAACCCAATAATTACAAAGTTTTCTGAGGAATAGGTATGATAAAGCCTTTCAAGTGATTCATACTGGGGTGTAAGTCCACATTTGGAAGCTGTATTAACAATCATCACCTTTTTCCCTTTTAACTGTGACAAGTCAAAATCATCACCGTAAATATCCTGTACTACAAAATCATGAATGGTTTTGTGGTGGTCAGCCATGGCTGGTTTTAGCATAAGGCCCATTACGATTGAGATTATAACAAATTGAATTTTAACTATCGTTTTCATATTTTTTGATTTTAGTTGTCAAACAAGATGTATTGATTACAATAAGTTTTGAAATATTTTTGAAACTATAAACAACACATTTAGGGAAATGTTTTTAGCATATTAACATGCATTCGAATAGCGATTACTTTTTGATAAAAATTAAAGCAGTAGCTTTGCCCGATATTTTTAAAAACCATGACAACTATAAAAATAAATAACATCTCTTTTCAAATAGCGCTGAAGGCTGCTCTTGAAGCAGGAAATCAGATATTAGGATATTACCGGAAAGATTTTGAGATTGTCACCAAATCCGACGGTTCTCCTGTAACAGAAGCCGACAAAAATGCAAATCAAGTGATTTGTAATTTATTGGCTGCAACCGGAATACCCATTATTAGTGAAGAATCTCCCATACCCATGTATTCAGAAAGAAAGGCATGGAAAAAATTCTGGCTCATCGACCCCCTTGACGGTACCAGGGAGTTTGTAAATAAAAATGATGAATTTACCGTAAATATCGCTTTGATAGATAACAGAAAACCGGTTTTTGGTGTTGTTACTGCTCCTGCCTTAAATTTTGGATATGTGGGTATATATGGTTATGGAGCGTTTAAAATATCAGATTTGAAAAGCTTTATAGTAGCTGATAAGTCAGATTTTGCAGATTCTTTGAAAAGAATGGAAAGAATGAATGTAGGAAAATCTGATGTCAGAAATATACTCATTATGAGCAGGACGCATTACAATGAGGAAAATGAAAGAGTTATAGAAAAATTGTTTGTAAATGCTAATAAACCTGATATCATTCATGCTGGGAGTTCACTGAAGTTTGGGCTGCTTTCGGAAGGGCTTACAAAATATTATGTCAGAAGCGACGGCATCAATGAATGGGATACAGCTGCCGGGCATGCCCTGCTCCTTGCAGCCGGTGGAGATATGTTTTCGTGGCCAGAAGGAAAAGACTTATTATACAACAATAAAAATTTAAAAAATCCGGGATTTGTTGCATGCCAATCAAAAGAAGATTTAAAACTTCTTAAAACTAACCTTTCGCTTTAAATAAGGGTATGAAAAAACTGATATTAAGATTACTAACGTTCCTAAGTAAAATCCACCAGACATTCTTTCTGCTTCTCCGAATATAAAAAATGCGAGTATAATTCCATATACCGGTTCGAGGTTTACTGCCAGCACCACTGTGTATGCCGATAACTCTTTCATAATTTCAACTATTGCTGCAAAGGCATAGGATGTACAAAGGAAACCAAGAATCAAAATCCATATAAAGTCGTGCAGATCGAGGCTGGTAAGATGTGTAAAAATGGTACCACTGAAAATAAAAAACAAACTTATTCCCAAAAAACCTCCAATCATCTCATAAAAGCTTATCAGGGCGGGGTTCCATCTCCTTGATATGTTGCGGTTAAGAACCACAAATAACCCGTTAAGCAATGCCGATAAAAGCGAAAAAAGAATTCCTTCAACATACTCCGTCTCATATTGGAAAATGAGATAAATTCCGCCAATGATAACGAGACCTATCAATACTTCAAGCCATAATACCTTTCTTTTTTGCAAAAAGGGTTCAAGAAAGCTTGTAAACAATGTGGTAGATGCAAATACACCCAATGTTACAGAAACATTGGAAACTTTAATGGCATGAAAAAAAGTAACCCAGTGCAAAGCAACCAGTAAGCCAATTGCATAAAGATGAATCTGCTCTTTCAGAGTAAGGGAAAGGTTAATCTTTTTGTATTTAAGATAGATAAACAAACCTACAGCGGCAAAAAACATCCTGAACCATACCAACGGTATTGCATCAATGCTGATAAGTGCTCCCAGTATCGCAGTGAATCCAAGCAGAATCACTATGAAATGTAAATGGGCGTAATGCCTGAAAAGCTTTACTTCAGTCATTGTTATTTTTGAAAAAATTGGTCGGTTATTTTAATTGCATTTTTCAGTCTTTTTTCCTTATTTCCCGACACTATTCTATAGGGAAAGTCATACTGCTCAAGTTCTTTTTTGTACCAGTTGAAAAAAAATTCGCGCATATGGGGATGTTCTCTTTGTTTGTCATATTCCCAGGGTAAATCAACGTCACATAAAAGGTACAAATCATAAACATGCTTTTCAATTTGCTCAAGTATCCATGGATGACAAAAGTTATACTTATGCAAACTCCATATTTTGGTAACAATCAGCTCTGTATCACAAAACAAATAAGTATTGGCCCTCTGTGTCATTTTTTCTTCAGAAATCAATTGATTTTGAGCTATAAGAAGAATATCCTCCTGGTTATATGCTCTGTCAAGATTATCAATATACTGGCGTGCAAATTCAGCAACAAATTCAGTGTTATAATGCAAGGCTAGCTCCCTGGCAAGGTTTGATTTGCCAGTTGATTCCGGTCCTGTTATAGCAACACGTTTCACAACTAAATATTTAGTAGAAACTATTCTTTTAAATGGGCATTGATGATTTTCATTACGAAAACACTTTTGCCGTGGTTTTCGAATGATTTCTCAATTTCAGCTGTTAATACTTGCATGATTTCACGATAGTTACCAAAAATCTGGGTGCTCATTCCATTCACTTGCACTGTAACGGAATTATTCTTTTTCAGGTTTTCAATAAAAGCCTTAATGTCAGGTACATATTCTCTGCCAAGTGGGTACATACTTATTTCAACGGAAGCTTTCATAGTATTTTAAATTGATTATTTGACAAGTTGCAAAGATAGAATTAAGACGGATAAAAATTATATAACCGAAGATACAATAATACCGCTAAAAACCGTAAAAATACCGTAAAAGCTGACAATCTATAATTATTATATTTGCCTGTATTCCTAAATAAATGGCAATGAGGCATATTCAGAATGAATTACCTGAAATAGGTATCCTGGATCTTAGAAGATTAAATGAGGTAGTTTTGAAAAATTACGATACTGATCTTGGAATATATGCCCATACTTCCCTTAAAAGAAAAATTTCCCGTTTTATTGCTGATAACTCTCTGAAAGATGTTGATAATTTGATTTTTACATTAAAAAATGATTCATCCATTTTTTTTCGTTTGATGCAAAGTATATCAGTGAGTTGTACTGAGTTTTTTCGCGACCCTTCTTTCTGGAGAATTTTGAGAGATGAAATTTTTCCCATTCTCAACCATGCATACCAGGAGTTATGTTTTTGGATACCCGGATGCTCAACCGGGGAAGAGGTTTTGAGTCTTGCTATAACCTTGCATGAAGCCGGATTATATGAAAAATCCAAAATACTGACCTCAGATACAAACGAAGAATTGCTTACAAAATCAAAAGATGCGCTTTATTGCAGCACAAAAATTGATATTTCGGAATACAATTATAAAAGATTTCGTGCGGATGATATAAATAATTTATCTGATTATGTGATTTATGAAAACGGCAATTATAAATTCCGGAAATTTCTTTACGAGAATTTACAATATGGAATCTTCAAGGGCAACGATTTAGAAAAAAAAAGTAGTTTTCTTCATGGGTATCCCAGGATACATATGATTTTATGCAGGAATTATTTTATTTATTTTACTTCCACACATCAGGAAAATCTTTTACATGTTTTTACAAATAAACTTATTCCGGGAGGTTACCTGGCAATTGGTAACAAAGAGAATATTTCTTTTTGTGAAAATGCAGGCATGTATTTGATTGCGAGCGAAAGTGAAAGAATATATAGAAAAAAGTAACCAGGGTTTTTTATTGAATCCAAAAGTCAGGAGTGGAAAAATTAAAACACAACGGATATAAAATCATTCTAATCGGTGGTTCAGCAGGCAGTTTCCAGGTTACTGGCAATATCCTGTCAAAGCTGCCATTAAACTTTAGTATTCCTATAGTCCTGGTATTGCATCGTCTTAAACACGTCAGACACGGCTTCGTGGAGGCTCTTTTGCAAAAGTCAAAATTACCTGTAATAGAACCGCTTGACAAAGAAACAATAAAACAAGGAAAGGTTTACCTGGCACCGGCAAATTATCACCTGTACATCGAAATCAATGGACGGTTTGCTCTATCAACCGAGGAAGCAGTAAACCACTCCCGCCCCGCCATTGACCTTACTTTTGCAACGGGCTCTTATTGTTACCAGCATAAAACAATTGGGATTATTCTTTCAGGCGCTAATAAAGATGGGGCTACAGGTTTAAAAAAGGTAAAAGACCGTGGCGGACTTACCATAGTTCAGAATCCATCAGAGGCTCAGATTCCGGTAATGCCACTTGCAGCAATTGAAAAATCCCAGAATGTTGACCATATTCTCAGCAGTGAAGAAATAACTGAAATGCTTTTGCTTTTGCATAAAAAAGCCTCAGGTAAAAAATAATGAAATTGAAAAAAATAAACACTTTGAAAAATTGATAACTGATATATAGGAAATACATAAAATAATAATTTTAAGACCCACACTGTGAAACATAAGATTCTTTGGATTTACGGAGGAATGATTGCATTCCTGCTATTGATGACATGGGCTGTTTTCAGACAAATTGGAAGATTACGTGAAATTATATCCAACAGCCCTTTACAAGAGCAATTTACAGGTATTACAGACAGACTGGAATACTTGCTGATAGTTCTTTTTTCTGCAATTTTTCTGACTTTTGCAGGACTTATTGTTTTTAAGTTTTTCAAAATAAGAAAAGAAGAGATATACAATGAGTTTCCTCAAGCAGAAGTTTTGGAAACAAGTGACTTAAAAGTTGAGTCTTCTGAATCAGAAATAAAAAAAGATGATTTAACAGAGGATGAAATAAAAAGCAGAGAAGAAAAGATTACCGGATGCCTGAAAAAACAAATTAAGTCTCTGAAAAGTCCCAGCCCCAAAGACATATCTAAAATCATATTAAGTTGCCTGTCAAAGTCTTTTGAGATTACACAGGCTGAGATATTTCTGAAAGTAAAAACGCAGGATGAAGAAAAATTTATTCTTTCCGCAACATATGCCATTTTTATCCCTGAGGAGAAAATTATTGAATTTGAACCAGGTGAAGGTCTTATAGGGCAAGCCGGAAAATCAGGGAATCACAGGTATCTGAGAGATTTACCTGACGGGTATCTGAACGTAAAGTCAGGACTGGGTGCAGCCGATGCAGCAAACCTCCTTATTTTACCCTGGAAAAACCAACACAATGAAGTATTTGCGGTTCTCGAAATCGCATCTTTTAAATTGTTCAAAGATACGGATATCACATTTTTGGAAGAATTAGGTGAAAAAATAAAGGATTTCTATGAGTAAAAACGGGTATTTTTTGCGTGAAACACAGGGATTTTGAGAAACTTTAAAAAGTATTTTTGTTACCTGAGGATAGTAGGTTTCAATGGTTTGAAAAAAACAAAAGGGAAAGAAAAAATATCAACTACTCAAAGAATGAATGAATAATTTTACAAGAAAAAATATTGTACTTGTTTTTTTATTACTGGGGTTTACGATTCCATTACTGGCATGGATAATTGAATTAAATCGTCAGGGCTTACCTTTTACACCCTTTTCGCTGATGAAAATTCATGCCAACAATCCTGTTATCATTCTCATGTTATTCATACCGGTGTTATTCATCATCGCTTCAATAATGATTTCAAAGCATTGGAAAAGCCAATCTGAATTGCTTGAATCAGCATATGATGAGCTGGAATATCAAAAACAAAATATTGACAGGGTTTCAGAGTTTGCTAAAAAAGTTGGAAACGGAGCATTAAAGGGGGATTTTGAAATAACAGAATATTCGGATATCCTTGGACAGTCACTGTTATCTATCAGGAATAAGCTTTTTGAAAACAAGCAAAAAGAATCACTACAAAACTGGGTAATGCAGGGCAAAGATAAAATTAACCAGGTATTGCGCGCTCACAGTGAAACAAAAACAATGGCAGAGGATGTTTTAGAAACGCTTTTAGACTATACCAATGTTGCTCAAGGCGTTTTTTATATTTATGATGATGATACCTCACGTCTTAAACTCAGTGCTTCATATGCATTTAGCAGGCGAAAGTTTTTACATGATGAGGTTAATGTTGGTGAGGGACTTGTGGGGCAGGCGGCTATAGAACGCGATATTATTTATCGCACGGAGATACCTGACGATTATATGCGTATTACATCAGGCATTTTGGGGGAGAAAAAGCCTGACAGTTTGCTAATCGTTCCACTTTTCATGGAAGATAAACTGCAGGGAGTATTTGAGCTTGCTTCTGTAAAGGAATTTAAACCATTTGAAATTGATTTTATTAAAGAGATAGCCCTGATCGTAGCCCAGGTAATATACAGGCTGAAAACAGCAAAAAAGACCGAAAGACTGTTACAGGAATCCCAATTACTAACACAGGAGTTAAAGCAAAGCGAAGAGCAGTTAAGGCAAAATGCTGAGGAAATGCGGATGACTCAGGAAGAGATTGAAAAAACCAATACTCACCTTGAGGAAAAAATACAGGAAGTAAATCTAAGTCAGAAAAGACTTTATTCTTTTCTTGAAAATGCTTCGGAGCTCATTACGGTTTATGATGCCGATAAAAAACTCAAATATGTCAGCCCTTCAGTAAAAAATATCCTGGGATATTCGGAAGAGGAAATGTTTGAAGGTAAAGACCTTGATGGAATCAATAAAAAAGGCCGCAATCTTATCAATAAAATGTTCGAAGAGTTACTCGATAATCCAGGAAAACCTTGCAAAGTAGAATATACTTTTCTGAATAAAGATGGCACTGTCAGGTTTCTTGAAACAACCGGCCGTAATCTGCTTTACGACACTGCAATAAACGGGCTTATTTTAAATACCATTGATGTTACTGAACGCAAGCGCGCCGAAAAAGAGCAGCGTATGCGTGGCCAAATGCAAACCCTTTCGGATAATTCACCTGATATCATTTTGAGAATTGACTTAAAAAAGACCGTCTTTTATGCCAATCCGGCCATTGAATCCTACACCGGAATAAAAGCAGAAGATGCAACCAAAAAATCATTAACACAAATTGGCTTGCAGGATCTTTTGATAAACAAACTCAATGAAATAATTGATACCGTATCTCTTGATAAGCAAAAAATCAGACAACAGGTATCATTTCCTTATGGCGGTGAAATAAAGTATATGAACCTGAACGCAATACCCGAAATCACTGAGGAAGGAAAACTTGAAACCATTCTTTTTATTCTTCATGATATTACAGGTTTAAAAAAGATTGAAGATGAAATCAAAGAAAAAAATCTGAAAATTACAGATAGTATAAACTACGCATTCAGATTACAAAACGCAATAATGCCAAGTCAAAGGCTCATGAAGGAATGTTTTCCCGATTCTTTCATGTTCTACTTACCAAGAGATATTGTAAGTGGTGACTTTCCATGGGTTTACAGAAAGAAAGAAATTACCTATATTGCGGCGGTGGATTGCACAGGCCATGGGGTGCCCGGAGCCATGCTTTCATTAATAGGCTATTTTATTCTGAATAAGATTGTCAGTCAACCAGATAATCCCAGTCCCGCGGAAATACTTATGCAATTACATGCAGGTGTGAAGGCTACCCTCAGACAAGATATGGAAGAATCTGCTACCAGAGATGGCATGGATGTGGCTTTATGTAAAATTGACAGCATAACCGGGAAACTGGAGTTTGCAGGAGCCCATCGACCACTATATCACGTTCGCAATTCTAAACTTACCGAATATAAGGGTACTCGAGCTGCCATTGGTGGTATCACAAAACCTGGTAAACCTGAACCCGTATTTGAAAACTTTCAGATTAAGCTGAATAAAAAGGACTGCATCTACATATTCTCCGATGGTCTGCCCGATCAATTCGGAGGAAGTGAAGGCAAAAAATATTTTCCAAAAAGAATAAAAGAAAATGTGATTAAAAATCATGATTTACCCATGGAGAAGATGTATAATTTCTTCAGAAAAGATTTTCAGCAATGGTTGGGAAATACCAGGCAAATAGATGACCTGCTTATGATTGGAATTCGATTTTAATTAAGTAAAACCAAACAATAATTTTACAGAAACAGATAAAATGGAAAATGTTGATTACATGAAGTTAGTATATCAGTTTCATAAAGATATGCTGGCAAACAGGTTTACCCTGGTGTATGAAGGTGAAATTACACACCAGATTACGAAAGCATTTACATCTCTTACTGAGAATAAAATGGACAGTTATAGTGAAGATGCCTCAATGAAACGGAAGGTATTTCATGTAATGGTTGAATGTCTTCAGAACCTGAGCAAACATGCCGAAGATTATAAAGTGCTTAACGGGAAGGGCTATTCGGGAGAAGGAATCTTTATCATTGGACGAACCGGTGATAATAATGAAGACTACCATATACTCACAGGTAACATAATACAAACTTCCAAAGTACCTGATATGGAAGCTTTTCTTGAAAGAATAAACCAATTGGATAAAAATGGATTAAAAGAGCTGTTTAAAAAACAAATGCGTGAAGGTTCTCTCACAGAGAAAGGAGGCGCAGGACTCGGACTCATTGATATTGCAAGAAAAACAGGCTCAAAACTGGAATATAATTTTATCCGCATAGATGATAAAAACAGTTTCTATACACTCAGAACTACTATTATTAGAAATCAACACATATAAAGAAAATATATTGACCATGGAAGTAATAAAAATAACAGGCACAGACGATACTCCCAATGTGATTCTGGATGCAGAAAAAGGTATTATCGAGTTTTCAGGAAGGTCACTTCCCGAAGATGTTCTGAGCTTTTATGGACCGGTCTTACAGTGGATTGAAGAATATATTCAGTCACCTAATCAAAAAACTGAAATAAACATAAAGCTGGATTATTTCAATACCGCATCATCAAAAGTAATTCTGGATATTCTTATTTATTTTGAAACTATTGCAAAGCAGGACAAGGAGGTTATTGTTCACTGGTTCTACCAGGAAGAAGATGAAGATATGGAAGAAGCAGGTGAAGAATATGCTGAAATTGTAGATGTAAAATTTGAGATGCATGTATATTGATTTTAATTCTAAAAAAAAATAATGTAAAACCCGATGAGTGAAGAAATTCTAAAGGCACTGATGCAGCTTTTTGCTTTGATTGCAAAGCAAGATGTTGGAATTTCGGAAAAGGAAAGGAACTTTGTAGAAAACTTCCTCAAACAGCAACTCAATGAGAGTACTGTAAAGGAATATCTTGCTCTTTTTGACGGCTTCATCAGCTCAGATCGGGAAAAAAATTCTGAAAATACAATCGAGTCGGGCGAACATAGGCTTACTTCAGTCAAGGACTCGGTTAAAACACTGGGTATTGCAAAGAAGATCAATCGCACACTTACCCAAAAGCAAAAAATTGTTGTACTGGTAAGACTATTTGAGCTGATAAATTCGGACAAAAATTTTACTCCGCAGCGCATGGCAATGATAGATACTGCTGCTGATGTATTCAATATTACAAGGGAAGAACAACTGGCAATTTCTACATTTGTCATCCAAAACGATTCAAACAAGGCTGATATTCCTGAAATTCTGATAATCGGTTGTAAAAATGCTTTTCTTGAGCATTCACATTTCATCCATTCTCCCCAACTTGACGGAAAGATTTTTATACTTAGAATAAAAAGTGTTGACTTGTACTTTCTCAAATACAAGGGTGATGATGAAGTACTTCTTAACGGCTTGCCTGTGAAGAGCAACAGAGTATATCTTTTTGCCAATGGTTCTGTGATAAAACCAGCCAAAGGAAAACCTGTTTTCTATACAGATGTAGCTGCAAGATTTATTACAGATCCAACCGGGCTGCATATCACACTCAGAGCAGAAAACATATATCTGACTTTCCCCAATGGTACGGTCGGTTTACAGGACATAAACCTGGAAGAAACCACCGGAAAAATGATGGCAATAATGGGAAGCAGTGGATCGGGTAAAACTACTTTACTGAATATACTTTCCGGAATACAAACCCCTGCCCGTGGTAATGTATTCGTTAACGGAAAAGACCTATATGAGCAAAAGGACCTTATTAAAGGAATCATTGGTTATATTCCCCAGGATGACCTGCTTATTGAAGAGCTCACCGTTTGGGAAAATCTTTATTACAGCACAAAACTGGTTTATAAAAACCTGAGCTCAGAGCAGATTACCGAAAAGCTGGAAAAAGTACTCATAAGTCTTGGATTGTTTCATATTAAAGATTTGAAGGTTGGTAATCCGCTTGATAAAAGAATCAGCGGTGGCCAGAGAAAAAGACTCAATATAGGCCTGGAGCTGATCAGAGAACCTTCTGTGCTTTTTGTTGATGAACCAACATCAGGCCTTTCATCACGTGATTCGGAGAATGTGATGGAACTACTTAAAGAGCTAACTATAAAAGGCAAATTGGTTTTTGTTGTAATCCATCAACCCTCTTCTGAAATATTCAAAATGTTTGACAAAGTGCTCATCCTGGATGAAGGTGGCTATCAGATTTATTATGGTAATCCGGTTGAAGCTCCCATATATTTTAAAAGGATTGATAATCAAATCAACAGCGATATAGGTGAATGCCCCCGATGTGGCAATGTAAATCCTGAATCTATTTTCAGTATTGTAGAATCGCAGATAGTAGATGAATATGGACGCTCAACAGGTAAAAGGAAAGTGCAACCCTGGGAATGGGCAAACTTTTTCAAAAAAACACAGAAAACAGAATTAATCAAAGAATCTTTTCGAGAGTTGCCTGATACTTCTGCAAAACCGGGGTGGTTAAAACAGATATCTGTATTTTTTGGCAGGGACCTGAAGAGCAAGCTTTCAAACAGGCAATATATTTTACTTAACCTCTTTGAAGCTCCTGTATTGGCAATGCTACTTGCTTTTGTGATAAGATATATTGAAGATCCGTCATCGGGTTCTTATATTTTTCGCGAAAATGACAACATCATGCCATATTTATTTATGTGCACAATTGTGGCATTGTTTATTGGGTTGATTGTAAGTGCAGAAGAAATTTTCAAAGACAGAAAAATACTAAAACGGGAGTCATTTCTTAACCTTAGCCGAAGCAGTTATTTATATTCCAAAGTAAGTATCCTCTTTATAATATCAGCAATACAGGCTTTGTTATTTGTATGGGTTGGAAACTCTATCCTGGAAATCGAAGGAATGTTTTTCGAGTATTGGCTGGTATTTTTCTCTGTAGCCGCTTTTGCCAATGTACTGGGTTTAAATATATCTTCTGCCTTTAATTCAGCTGTAACCATTTACATTTTGATTCCTTTTTTAATTATACCACAAATGGTGCTTACAGGTGCAATGTTTAGTTTTGATAAAATTAACCGTGGGCTTGGTGGAGGAAGTGAAAAAGTGCCGGTAATTGCTGAGATAATGCCATCAAGATGGGCTTTCGAAGCTCTTGCTGTTAATCAATTCGTAAATAATGAATATGAGAAGCAGTTTTACACAATGAGACAATTGGAGAGTGTTTTCAACTACAAAAATGTTTACTATATACCTGAGCTTAAGGGTATAATTGAACAATATATTTCAAACACAAACCGGGCTGAAAAATTCCCCATAGATCCCCTGGATATTGAATTGCTATATCATGAAGTACAAAAAGAAAACAACTCTGAGTATGTTTCCTTCCATAATATTGTTTTTAATGATTCAGACAAACTGAATATTAATGATTTCAATCTGGAAGTTGCTAATGATTTGAAGCTTTATCTGGATGATTTGCATGAATTTTATCGTCAAAATTTTAATAGTATAAACCGAAGAATTGATAACCTCATATCAGAAAAAACAAGTTCTCCTGAAGGAAGGCAATCCTATCAAAGTATTTATGATATGCATTACAATACCTATTTAGCCCGATTTGCAAAAAACACTATGGCACCCTTACCTATGGTAAGACTAAATAATAAACTGATACAGAAAATCGATCCAATTTACCTGAATCCTCAAAACAATAGTTATTTAGATTTCAGAGCACATTTTCTTGCACCGGTTAAAAATTTTATGGGTGGGCAAGTACCCACTCTTTATTTTAACGTTGGAGTAATCTGGATATTTACAATTTTGGCCTTTGCAACACTCTATTTTAATGCATTAAAAAGACTTGTTGACTACTTTGAAGAATATTCAATTTTAAAAAGAAAAAATAACAAAAACTAATTTACAGATAAAGTGCTCAATGATTAACTAATTTATAATTAAAAAGTAAACTTAAGTAAATAAGATTTTATTTCGTGCAATAAAAACAGAAACTATGAAGAAAAAAACAACATTACCATTAATACTGGCTCTTGTGGCAGGATTAATAATATCCGGATGCCAGCAGAATAAGAGGCAGGAAGCAACCGACCTTTTATATGACAGTAAAAAGGAAGGTGAACTATTCCTTCATATGGATATGGTTAAGGAGATGATTTCCTCAGTATCTAATCCGGTTGAGATGTCATCATTGCTGCAAAAAGCAGGAGTAATTTACTCACAAGACCTGCTAAACCCGGCTGGAAATATAGATGATTATAATACAAATTTTCAACGGGCATTAAATCTTGGGGTTTATGGCACCAACCTGGTTTATATGAATATTTATGACCGCACTTTGTCAACCTTGCGTTACTTAAGTAATGTACGGCAACTCGCTGCAGATTTGAGAATAGAGCAATTCTTTGATTATGAAACCCTCAATAGATTATCAGAAAGCAGCAGAAATATTGATTCGGTTTTATTTATTACAAATACCGGATTCGACAATATGTCGCGCTACCTTATTGAACAGGACCGCAGTAATATTGCTATTTTAATTTCTACAGGTACATGGATTGAAAGCCTATATATAGCCACTCATGTGCAAACAATACCAGGCAACAGAGATTATATCAACATGAGGATAGGCGAGCAGAAAAAAGTACTTGACAACCTATTGTTGCTTTTGTATGCATACAGAGAAGAGCCTGATTTCAACTGGTTATTTGAAGATCTGATGGATTTAAAAAAGATATTTGAGGATGTAAAAATCTCTTATGTTTATGCCGAACCTACCATGCAGGAACTAAACGGGGTACTGATTGTTATTGATAATTCAATGAGTGAAGTCATTATTAGTGACAATACAATTGAAAAAATTGCAAATAAAGTTGCAGAGATCAGAACCAGGGTCATTGGTTAAATAAAAATATATTAGTCTATTTGTCAATTGTTAAAGAAAAGATTTCTATAAAATTAGATTCACTATAAACACATAAAAAATGAAAAAACATTATATACTTCTCAGTCTGATTTTCTTATTTGCCTTTTCCGGCATGAGCTTTTCGCAATGCGGCGAACCTCTGCTCAATATTTGTCATGGAAAAATTGAAAATGCCAGATTTTTACGCAGTTGGCCCATTCAGTTACCAAAGCAGGCCCGCGGAGAAACACTGCCGCAGGTAAGTTTTAAAATGCCTTTGACCAGTGGAAATACATATAAAATATTTGCCTGCAATGATGGTGATTTGCCAGGTAAAGTAATAATCAGTATCAGAAACCAAAATGATGATCTGGTTGTAACATCATTTGTTATTGAGCAGGCAAGGCACATACCTGTAATAATGTTTCCTGTGGCTATGAGTGGGATTTATACGTTTAGTTTTTATTTTGAAAACGGCGAGGAAGGCTGTGCTGTTGGTGTTGTTGCCATTGCAGAGTGATGATTATTGCAATCATTATTCATCCCTGCATTATTTTATAATTCCGTAAAACTCGGACATTATGGTTCGGAGTTCTTACTAGTTTAGCATACTTTCTAATATAGGCAGCACACCATTTTTTTATGGAAAAAGAAACTACCAAGCAAATATTTGTAATAGAAGATAATAAAACCGAAGGGATGTTGCTAAAGCTATGCCTTGGCTCTATGAAAAATATTTCGGTTACCAATTTTACATACGGTGAAGATTTAATTAAGAATCTTGACAAAGAACCCGAAATCATCATTGCAGATATGATGCTACCCGATATACCCGGTGATGAGCTCATACACACAATTAAAGAAACCTGCCCAAAAACAGAGGTTATTGTTGTTTCCGCTCAAAGAGATACTGAACTCATTGCCAAAGTGCAAAAAATGGGAGTTTATAACTATCTTGTAAAAAGTGAAACATGCATGGAGTATTTACAGAAAGCTATTGAAGACCTGACTTTTCTGATAGATAATCATAGATAAAAATACATTACGGGCCTCTCAGGCCCGTTTTTTTTTATTTAAATAAACCGCTTGTCTCTAAATTTGTTACATTAGAGTTGCAATTTAAGGTTTAAAATCATTTTTTACTTCATAATTTTTATTTATCTGAGAATTATCTATGGTCAAGAAAAAATATTCTACAGTTAAGTCAAAGGATCATCTATCTACCGATATAGACTCTGCTTCAACTCCTGATAATAAATTATCGGGTAAAAATTCGTTCAGCAGAAACTTGGTTTGTGTGGGAATAGGTGCATCAGCCGGAGGTCTGGAAGCTCTGGAGTTATTTTTTAAAAACATGAACCCAAAAAGCGGGCTCGCCTTTGTTGTAGTTCAGCATCTGTCACCTGATTATAAAAGCTTAATGGTAGAATTGCTTTCAAAGCACACAAGGATGAACGTGTTAAGAGCTGAAGACGGAATGGAAGTTTTGCCTGACAGTATTTACCTGATCCCTCCTAAAAAAAACATGACCATTTTTCATGGAAAACTTTTTCTTACAGAACAAAACCATCAGCATGTTATTAACCTTCCTATAGATATTTTCTTCCGGTCCCTGGCTGATGATTTTGCAGACAGAGCAATAGGTGTCATACTCTCCGGAACCGGTAGTGATGGTACACTTGGCATACGTGCAATAAAAGGTGCCGGTGGTATGGTAATGGCACAAGACGATACCTCAGCAAAATTTGACGGGATGCCCAAAAGTGCTATTGCAACAGGATTGGTTGATTATGTAATACCTGCTGAGCGAATGCCAAAAGAGTTGCTTAAATATGTTGAACACCCTCTTTCAAATGCAGACGAAGAAGAAAAAGACCTTTCTATATTTGAGAATTCATTGGCTAAAATAATGGCTTTGATACGGGAAAAAGTAGGTGTAGATTTCTCATATTATAAACCCAATACCATTATCCGTCGACTTGAAAGGCGTATTAGCATCAATCAAATAGAAAGCTTTGAAGCTTATATAAGTTTTCTGCAGCAATCACCCAGCGAAGTAAATATTCTTTACAAGGAATTACTTATTGGTGTTACAAAGTTCTTTCGTGATACGGAAAGTTTTGAAATAATAAAACAGCAGGTTATACCTCAACTTTTAAAAAACAAAGAAAAGGATGAAACCATCAGAATATGGTCTGTTGGATGCAGCACGGGTGAAGAAGCTTACTCTATTGCTATTCTTCTAAAAGAATTTATGGATTTCTCAGGACAAGAAAGAGATGTAAAAATTTTTGCTACCGATTTGGATAAAGAATCTATTGAATATGGAAGCTTTGGCTTTTATCCGGAAAGTATTATGGCTGATGTGTCTGTTGATAGATTAAAAAAATATTTTACTAAAAAAGAAAAGGGCTATCTGATACAAGAAGATATCCGTAAAATGGTAATTTTTGCCACTCATAATATCATTAAAGACCCTCCATTCTCAAAAATTGACTTGATAAGCTGTCGGAACATGCTTATTTATCTTAAGCCCGTGATGCAAAAAAAGATTCTTACATTGTTTCATTTTTCAATGAGTAAAAACGGTTTTCTTTTTCTGGGTTCGAGCGAATCTCTTGGCGACCATACCAAAAACTTTAATACCATTAGCAGCAAATGGAAAATCTATACCTACAAAGAAGGATTTACATCAGAAAATGTTAACGATTTGCTTGTTCCCAATCTCAGCCAAAGAAAGAAAAGCAAAGATTTAACTGAAAACGCATTCAATGTTCCGGTTGGAAAAAATGTAAATACAGAAAATATTTTCGAATCTGTAATAAATGAATTTATACCTCCCTCAATTATTATTAATGAAAACTATGAAATCGTTCATATTTTCAATGATGTAAACAAATTCGTTAATTTCCCTGCAGGTAAAGCCTCATTTGATATCCTGAACCTTATCAGAAAAGAACTAAGTACTACCATTACCATTGCTATTCACAAAGCTTTCAAGGAAAACAAAGAAATAGTATATAAGGATTTTAAACTGAAAGAAAAAGGCAGCATAATTCTGCTGAATATTAAGGTTAAACCTCTAAAAGAAAAAAGTAATAACCTCAGATTACTTCTAATTGCCATTGAGGAGAAAAAAACTTACAGGCAAAAATCAACTGATAAACACCAGCAATCGGTTGAATATGATACTAACCAGCAAATTAAAGATTTAGAGCTTGAATTAAAGTATACCAAAGAAAACCTTCAGGCTACAATTGAGGAACTGGGAACCTCAAACGAAGAACTACAGGCCACAAATGAAGAGCTTATTTCATCCAATGAGGAATTACAGTCAACCAACGAAGAGTTGCAATCAGTTAACGAAGAGCTTTATACCGTAAACAGCGAATATCAGAACAAAATTGAGGAACTTACCCAATTAAATAATGATATAAACAATCTGCTTAAAAACACCTCTATCGGCACAATCTTTCTGGATCGTAACTTACGAATCAGAAAATTCACACCTGCCGTGGCGTCGGCTATCAATATCCTGGATATGGATATAGGCAGGCCTATACATCATTTGGCACTTAACAGTTTATATGCAACTTTTATTGAAGATATTGAAAATGTTCTTCGTACTTTAATACCCAAAGAAACTGAGGTGCAGGGAAAAAATAAAAACTGGTTCTTTATGCGAATTCTCCCCTATCGCACAGTTGAAAATGCAATTGATGGTGTTGTTATCACTTTCTTTGATATAACTGAACGCAAGCTTTTTGAGGAAAAAATAGAAAGAAAGTCCAAATTACTGATTTCTGTGCTCAACAACAGCCCCATTGCAAGTACGATACTTGACAATAAAGGAAATATAACATATGCCAATCAAATGGCAGAAAAGGTTTTGGGTCTTTCCAAAAAAGAAATTATCAGCAGAAATTACAATGCACCAAAATGGAAAATTACTGATGTTCATGGAAATAGCTTTCCACAAAGTAAACTTCCTTTCAGTATTGTAAAAAAGACAGCAAAACCGGTTTTCGATATAGTACATAACATTCAGTGGCCTAATGGAAATAAAATCACATTAAGCATAAATGGCTCTCCTATATTTGATGAGAATGAACAAGTAGAGGGAGTAGTTTGTACTTTGCTTGACATTACTGAAAAGAGAAAACTAGAAGATAAACTTATTCAGGAAAGAGATTTGCTGACAAGAATACTTGAAAACAGCCCTGTTGCGAAGCTCGTCATTGATAAAAACAAAAAAGTTACTTTCGCCAATGCTCTTGCGAAAAAGATATTCAATATCAAAGAAAATCATCTGAGTAAAGGAATAACTCTTAAAAAGCTTGGAATTCACCCCCAGGGTTCTGATTTGTTAAAACCTGATATTGTTGAACACGTTATACACAAGGGCGGGTCTGTTTTTAATATTATTCACACTTTACATTATTCTGATAATTCCAGGCTGACTTTGAATGTAAACGCTTCTCCTGTATTTGATGAGAGTAAACAGGTTGTGGCAGCTGTATTATCACTTGAGCAAAAAACAAGTTAAAGAATAAAACCGGTATGGTATCAAAGTTTGATTTTTTTGAATCCATGTAAAGAAATAATTCTTATCAGTGCGATTAAAGCTTTTGTAACAAAAACACTATAGGTCTTTAAAAGAGTGTGTTTTCTTTAAATGATAATTTAATGATTCTTCAAATATTTAATCTTTTGTTTATCAATATTTTTGAACATAAAGGAGTATTAGCTGCCTTTTTATTGTTTAACAAGAACTTTCCGGTTTAAATTGTTCTGATATCATTGAAACAGGAGATACAGAAAAAAACTGTTTTCAGGATAATGGTCAAAGTGCCATTCAGCAATTTCTCCCCAAATGGCAACCGTCAAGGATTAATGAAAAGTCTGGCAATCAGATTTGCTGTTTTATACACACCGGGTCAACTGCAGACCAAAAAAACTGCGTTCTTACTGTTGTTGAATTAAATAACAGAAAAGCTTTGCCTCAGGATATTACATCCAAAGAACAAATTTCCTGACAATTATTTTCACCTCTTTGAAGAGGCTATTAACTTCCCTTAAAAACAAAATTTCTCAGATTTAATGACATCTTTATCAATTATTTCAAAATAAATTGATAAATTGGCAGATGATTTTCAACAGGGTAAATGAGCAATACATTATGCAGGATTAAAAAAATTTCAATCAGATGAAGAAAGATGTTACCATATTGATAGCCGAGGATGATGAAGGACATGCATTTTTAATAAAACGGAGCCTGAAAAAAGCCGGGATAGCAAATCCGGTTTTGCATTTGAATGACGGAGAGGAAGTTTTAAATTATTTTGACCGAATTGACTCTTTGTTTAATCCGGATCAGAGTTCAGGATACATCCTGCTTCTTGATATTAAGATGCCCAGGGTTGACGGTATTGAAGTACTTCAGAAGATGAAAAGTGACCCGGTTCTTAAAAAAATCCCTGTAATCATGATAACTACTACGGATGCACCTGACGAGGTGGATTTATGCCATAAACTAGGCTGCAACAGTTATATTGTCAAACCCATTGATTACGAAAAGTTTATAGATGTTGTCAACAGACTTGGTTATTTTCTTGAAATAGTAGAAATCCCCAAAGCAGGATAGATTATCATACTTTATTTATTGCTTCCTGCTGAAAAGTTTATATAATTGACTATATTTAATATTTTAACCACAAGCTCTCGACCATAATAAATTGTATAATGCAAAATCAATATAAATCAGATACAACGCAAATTTATACTATAGTAGTGGTTGAAGATGATGTGGCTTTGAATACATTGATCCAAAAAACCCTTCAAAGAAACAATTATAATACCAGAGGTTTTTATTCAGGTAATGAAGCCATTGAGTGGTTAACCACCAATGAAAAAAGCGCAGATTTATTATTACTTGACTTTCAGCTATACGAAATGAGCGGAGAGCAATTGATAAAAATTCTTAGAAAAGACAACATTGAAATACCTTTTATTATTATAACCGGGCATGGTGATGAGAAAACTGCTGTTGACATGATGAAGCTTGGCGCTCTTGATTACATGATAAAAGACAGTAGTTTCATTGATTTACTGCCTACTGTTATTCAACAGGTAATCAACCATATTGACATAGAAAACAAGCTTAACCAATCACAGACTGCCCTTAAAAAAAGTGAGGAAAAATACAGAAGCATATTTGAAAATATTCAGGATATATATTTTGAACTTTCACTTGAAGGGATTATTCTTGAGATATCCCCTTCTGTGGAAAACATGCTGAACATTCGAAAAGAAGACATACTTGATTTGCCCCTTTTTACCGATAAAACCCAGGAAAGTGAATTTCTTAAACAACTCAGGGAAAAAGGAGCTTTTTCAGACTATGAGGTATATCTTAGTAAGGAAAACGGACAAAAAATTCCCACTTCATTCACCTGTAAATATTTATTTGATCATAACAACCAACCCCGTAAAATCATTGGAACCATAAGAAACATTACAGAAAGAAAACAGGCTGAAGAGGTGATCAGGCATAGTGAAGAACGTTATCGCATACTTGCCGATAATTCCAGCGATATGATTTCCAAACATAACTGGGATCGCACTTATCTTTATGTTTCACCTGCATGTACAAGGCTTCTCGGTTATCAACCTGATGATCTTACAGGCCTATCAGCTTATCACTTCATCCATCCCGAAGATGTGGAAATAATACGCAAGAATCATATTCTTTTACTTGAAAACAGGACCAGCTCATTTATCGAAAGTTACAGGATAAGAAAAAAAGATGGCTCGTACATATGGTTTGAAACAAATAACCAGGTAATTTATAATCAAAACACCAACCTTGTCCAGGAAATTGTTTGTGTATCAAGGGATATAACCGAAAGAAAAGAAAAAGAAGAACTATTCAAAGCAAAAGAAGTTGCTGAAAGAGCCAATAAAGCAAAGTCAGAATTTCTTGCAAATATGAGCCATGAAATTCGAAATCCTCTCAATGCCATAATTGGTATGAGTAATACTTTGGCTAAAACGTCAGTGAATGATGAACAAAAGCAATATCTTGATTCCATAATAATTTCTTCGAGAAATCTTCTGAGCATCCTCAATGATATACTCGATTTCTCTAAGATTGAGGCTAAAAAAGTTGACCTTACCTTTGCCAATTTTAATCTTGATGATATTTTATCTTACACCTTGAGTTCTTTTGAGCATCAGGCAAAAAACAAGGACCTTGAAATCAATTATTCAATTAAGGAAGGAACTCCCAAAGAACTTTACGGTGATGAGAAAAAAATAGTACAAATACTGAATAATCTTATCAATAATGCAATTAAATTTACCAGCCAGGGTAAAGTTGAAATAATTGTTGACAGCATGAATCAAAAGCCCGGAAATGTAATGGTCAGTTTTCAGGTGAAGGATACAGGAATAGGGGTAAAAGAGGAAGATATACCAAAAATGTTTGAGTCATTTACCCAGTTGGATATTTCAACTAAAAAGGAATACCAGGGAACAGGACTAGGCCTGAGCATAGTTAAAAGTCTTGTGGGGCTCATGAATGGTACTGTAAGCTTTGAAAGCCAATATAATAAGGGAAGTACAGTTTCTTTCCGAATACCCCTGATAATTTCCAAAAAGTCAAAAGATTCAGAAAAGCCTGAACAAAACCAAATTGAGCAGGATATAGTGAAAGACCAGCAAATAAAAATTCTCGTAGCAGAAGATGATGCTATAAATCAACTTTACCTTGCCGGATTCCTGAAATCCCAGGGTTGGACTGTTGACACAGCACCCAATGGCCAGGTTGCTTTTGAGAAATACCAGAAAAATCAATATGATATAATTCTAATGGATGGTCAAATGCCTAAGATGGACGGGTTTGAGGCCACACAAAAAATACGGGAACATGAGAAGCAAAACTCATCCAATAACCGCATCCCCATCATTGCAATAACCGGTTATGCTATTCCAGGCGACAGAGAAAGATTTATCAATGCAGGAATGGATGATTATGTTTCCAAACCCATTGATGAAAACAAACTCATCGAAATCATAAATTCCAGAATCCATAAGTAGTACTATATCATTTTGATTTTTCCTGCTTCATCTTAATTACTTTTCTCATAGTTTTTATTCCTTTATCAGCATTTGCATAACCATTTCTTTAAATCAGGAAATGATATCTGTTTCGGATTTTAACAATAAATTTCGAAATGTTAACATTAAAAAAAATCTCATAAAATCCTTACAAATTGTTGGCAATTTTTTGTATTATTTTAAAAGTTTGTTATAATTTAGCATGCGAGGTAAACAATCCGTAACATATAAATAAAACCTATAATTATGCAAAATATAGATTGGGGCGGGCTCCCTTTTGGCTATTTCAAGACAGATTATAATGTACGCTGTTATTATCGCGACGGCAAGTGGGGTGAAATAGAGGTTTCATCCTCTGAGTTCATTAACATCCACATGGCAGCTACCTGTCTTCACTATGGCCAGGAAGCTTTTGAAGGGATGAAAGCTTTCAGGGGTAAAGATGAAAAGATACGACTTTTCCGCTGGCAGGATAATGCTGCACGAATGCGCCAGTCAGCGCAGGGTATAATGATGGCAGAAGTACCTGATGAAATTTTTTATAAAATGGTGACAAAAGCCGTCAGGCTCAATGAAAAGTATGTGCCCCCATTTGGACATGGTGCAGCTCTTTACATCAGACCTTTGTTAATTGGAACAGGTGTTCAGGTAGGTGTAAGTCCGGCAAAGGAATATCTTTTTATGGTATTTGTAGGCCCCGTAGGTCCTTATTTTAAAGAGGGTTTTAATCCTGTTAACATCCAAATTGTAAGAGATTATGACAGGGCTGCCCCCCAGGGAACCGGCGCTATAAAAGTTGGTGGTAACTATGCCGGTGGTCTGAAGCCAACCGAGCGGGCAAAAGCCGAAGGTTATCCTGCCGTTTTATTCCTGGAGGCAAAAGAAAACAAATACATTGATGAGGCCGGACCTGCCAATTTTTTTGCCATAAAAGGAAATAAATATATTACACCTAAATCGGATTCCATTCTACCTTCTATCACTAATAAAAGTCTTATGCAACTTGCCCGGGATATGGGTATGGAAGTAGAAAGAAGAGCAGTTGCTGTGGAAGAACTCGCTGAATTTGAAGAAGTAGGTGCGTGCGGAACAGCTGCTATCATATCACCTATTAAAAAGATTGTTGACCGTGAAACCGGACAAGTTTATGAATTCTGCAAAGATGGCAAAGCGGGCCCTGTTTCAGAAAAGCTTTACAGAAAACTACAGGCCATACAATACGGTGAAGAGCCTGATACCTATGGCTGGGTAACTTTCCTTGACTAACAGAAAAAGCGGGCATTCATCTTATAAAGCCCGCTTTTTTTATTCTTACGCAATCAGCTATTCATCAGATGTATTTCATATTACTTCTCTTTCCCTCAAAAGAATCTCCATTTCTTTCTGAAGTTTTAATGCCTCTCGGGCCGCTATTTTATCAAAGTCTTTTTCACCGGAGGCAAAGATTATACTTCTGGAGGCATTAACAAGCAATCCGCAATCGCTGGTCATGCCATTGGCGGAAACTTCACGCAAACTCCCTCCCTGTGCCCCCACTCCCGGTACAAGAAGAAATGAATCTCCCGCTATTTCCCTGATATTTTTTATCATACCGGATTGTGTAGCTCCAACCACAAACATAATATTTTTACTGCCTGACCAGGTCAAAGATTTTTCAATCACCAATTCATAAAGACTTTTTCCATAGCATGTTTTTATACCCAATTTTTCAAGAAGATAAGGCAACTGGAACTGAGTAACCTGAAAATCCACTGAGCCGACATTTGATGTAAGTGCCAGTATTATTGCCCATTTATCCTCATAAGCCAGAAATGGTTCAATAGAGTCATATCCCATATATGGACTAACAGTAATAGCGTCAAAATCCATTTTTTCAAAAAATGCCTTTGCATAATGAGCTGCAGAATTACCAATATCTCCCCTTTTGGCATCAGCTATAGTAAAAACTTCTGAATTCAGGCTTTTTATGTAATTCATTGTTTTTTCCAGGCTTTTCCAACCTTCGCTGCCACTGCTTTCATAAAAAGCAATATTGGGCTTATATGCTACTGCATAAGGGAGGGTAGCGTCAATAATCCGTTTATTGAATTCAAAAACCGGGTCATCCTTCACATTCAAACAGGAGGGTATTTTTGTGGGATCACTATCCAGGCCCACACACAGAAATGATTTTTTTGATTTGATTATATTTACAAGATTTTCTTTTTTCATATTATTAAGCTACACCTTCCTTGAGTTTTTCTGCATTTTCAGCTACCTGTAATGCATCAATAATTTCATAAATTTCACCATCCATAATTGCTGAAAGGTTGTAGAGCGTAAGTGCGATCCGATGATCTGTAACCCTTCCCTGGGGATAATTGTATGTGCGGATTTTAGCCGATCTGTCACCGGTTGATACCATGGTTTTACGCTGGGAGGCAATTTCATCCAGATACTTTTTATACTCCATGTCAAACAGACGGGTGCGCAAAACTTTCAGGGCTTTTTCAAAATTCTTTATCTGAGATTTCTGGTCCTGACA
Source organism: Bacteroidota bacterium (assembly GCA_007693555.1). Lineage (GTDB taxonomy): Bacteria > Bacteroidota > Bacteroidia > Bacteroidales > UBA7960 > SKVR01. Next base: position 19,408 of record REDJ01000044.1, on the reverse strand, counting down.
GGTTACAACAATACCGGTAGGAATATGGGTAAGTCGCACAGCGGAATAAGTTGTGTTTACAGATTGGCCACCGGGTCCGGAAGAACAGTAGGTATCCTTTCTTACATCATTCATTTTCAGGTCAATATCAAATTCATCTGCTTCGGGCAAAACAGCAACCGTAGCGGCTGAAGTATGCACCCTGCCCTGGGTCTCGGTTTGAGGTACCCTTTGAACACGATGTACACCTGATTCATATTTCATAATGCCATAGACCTTATTACCCGAGACATTGAAAACGACCTCTTTAAAGCCTCCCGAAGTGCCTTCATTCATATCAACAACCTCGGTTTTCCATCCCTGCTTTTCACAGAATTTAGTGTACATACGAAACAAATCACCTGCAAAAATAGCAGCCTCATCACCTCCTGTTCCGGCACGAATCTCAACAATGGCATTTTTCCCGTCCTGCGGGTCAGAAGGCACCAGCATTAATTTGATTTTTTCTTCCAGTACACGTTGTTTTGTATTCAAATCCTCCAGCTCAAACTTAGCCATTTCACGAAATTCTTCATCCTTTTCAGTTGCCAGTATTTCTTTTGAAGATTTTATATTGTCAAGCACATTTTTATATTCCTTGTAAGCTTCAACAATTTCTTCCAGATCCTTATACTCTTTATTGAGCTGGATATAACGCTTCATATCGGCAATAACCTCAGGATCGGCAATTAATTGCGAAACTTCTTTAAACCTGTTATGTATGGCTTCAAGTTTTTCTAATAACATAAATTTCAATTATAAGCATGTGTAAATCTGAAAGGATTTGATTTCAGATAAGGAAAATTAATTTAAGCTATTATTGGAAAATAGCCCACAAAATTACTAAAAAACAATGGTTTTACAATTGATACTCAAAATTCCCCTGCTCCGATTCAATACGTAATTTTCTCCCCTGACCTTTCTGGCAGTAACCTATTACCTGTGCTTCCAGGTCAAACATCCGGCAGATATCAATGATATCAGTGGCATATTTTTCCTGAAGGTAAATTTCCATTCTGTGACCCATATTAAATACCTGGTACATTTCTTTCCATTTGGTGCCGGATTCTTCCTGAATCAATCTGAATAAAGGAGGAAGGGGAAACATATTATTCTTAACCACAAGGAGGTCATCAATAAAATTAAGTACTTTGGTTTGGGCGCCTCCGCTGTTGTGGATCAATCCGTGAATAACATGCCTGTTATTTTTGAAAATTTCCACCATTACGGGCGCATATGTCCGGGTAGGTGACAGTACCAACTTTCCGGCGTCTAATCCATCAATACCATTTACAGAATCGGTAATCAAGCGGTTTCCGCTGTATATTACTTCATCATCCAGAGCATTGTCATAACTTTCAGGATATTTCTCTGCATAAAACTTTGAGAACACATCATGACGGGCAGAGGTAAGCCCATTGCTACCCATGCCGCCATTGTAGTTTTCCTCATAGGAGGATTTACCAAAGGAAGAAATTCCCACAATAACATCCCCTTCGTTTATTTTATCGTTTGAAATAATATCTTTTCTTGGAATTCTTGCTGTTACAGTTGAATCCACAATTATGGTTTTTACCAGGTCTCCCACATCGGCAGTTTCGCCACCAGCCGACCAGATATTTATTCCATAATTACGCATTTTTTCAAGAAATTCTTCAGTACCATTGATGATCTCAGCAATAACTTCACCCGGAATTAAAAGTTTGTTTCTGCCAATGGTTGAGGATAAAACAATCTGATCAGTTACCCCAACGCATAAAAGATCGTCAAGATTCATGACTATTGCATCCTGTGCAATACCTTTCCAAACAGATAAATCACCCGTTTCTTTCCAGTAAATGTATGCCAGAGAGGATTTGGTTCCCGCACCATCAGCATGCATAATATTGCAGTAATCAGGGTTGCCGCCAAGGATATCTGGCAATACTTTGCAAAAAGCATTGGGATAAAGCCCTTTGTCAATATTCTTTATGGCGTTATGTACATCCTCCTTTGATGCCGATACTCCCCGTTTTCCATATTTCAGATTCTCTGCCATTTCTGTGGTTTTTTTTGCCAAAAACTAAACTGGTCCGAAAACCAATTACTCCTTCCGGACAACATATCTTGCTAAATTTCAAAATGAATCAGCGTTCCCTCTGGTTAATTCGAACAGGTGGTGCTATATCCGGACTTTCCTCCCCTGGATCAAAATCCTCGCTAAGTACCCTGAACTCAGTTCGCCTGTTAAGCTGATGTGCTGCATCTCTGTGTTCTTCGGATGGCAATCTGTTGATATATTGCTCGTTTAAAACCACACCGGCCTCAAAAGTAAAACCATCTCTTACAATAGTATTATCAATGGTGCGGGGTACCCTTTTTCCATATCCAACAGCCACAAGTCTGTTGGGGTTGATTCCCCTTTCTATTAAATAGTCAACCACCGATTGGGCCCGGCGTTGCGATAATGTGTCGTTAAATGCATCTGTACCCCGGCTGTCGGTATGGGAAGCAAGCTCGATGACCAGCCCGGGATTGTCCTGTAACGTTACGATTAGACCGTTAAGAGAGTCCTGATATTGCGGCAATAGCTCGTAACTGGCAAAATCGTAAAGGATTTCGGGCAGCTCGATAGGTGTTTCGGGAATAGGCTCAAGATAAAAATCATTTACAAATTCGCGGCTTCTTACAATACCAACGGTAGATTCCTGACCTCTTACATTAAAATATCTTTCCTTACTCACAAGTAATTCATAACTAGTTTCAGTGCGTATCCTGGATTTATCAAAGAAATACTCACCTGTTTGGGAAGATTCGGTTTGGGTAAAAGAGCCATCGGAACCAATAAGCTGTAACTGAACACCAGGTAGTACTTGCTTAGTGCTATCATCATAAATTATCCCACGCATGGTAAACTCAACCGGAGTAAGATAAAAAGAATAAATGGCATCACCTACTGCACCTCTTTCTGAGCGGCTAGAGGAGAAAAACCCTGAGTTTTTTTCGGTTTGAAAAACAATTCCAAAATCATCACCTGCACTGTTTACAGGTGTGCCCATGTTTTCCGGGGTAGTCCATGTATCACCTTCCAGCCTTGAAAAGAAAACATCCAATCCTCCCAGACCGGGATGACCATTGGAAGAAAAATACAGTGTACCATCATCTCTCACAAAAGGAAACATTTCATCACCAGGAGTATTAATTACCGGGCCGAGATTTACAGGATTTTCAAATTCACCACCGGCTGAAGTTCTTTCGGCGACCCATATATCTTTTCCACCGATTCCACCGGGCATATCAGAAACAAAATACAGTCTCATATCATCATTGCTGATAGCCGGATGACCAACGGAGATTGTACTATCTGAAACAAGCTTAACTTCGCGGGGCTCACCCCATTCAGCTCCCCTTCTTTCAGATCGAAAAATTCTACATCCCGTTTCCTGATCGGGAATAGCCTCACAACGTGTAAAAAACATCTCTGTACCACTGCTGTTAATGGAAGGTGCACCTTCATTAAATTCAGAATTAACAGGACCTTCATCAAGCAATACAGGGTTACCCCAATCTCCACGCCTGTCAAGATAAGATACAAACAGCGAGGTGAATTTCTGTCCGGTCCATGGGTCAGTTTTGTTGCCATATGCATCATCGCGGGAAGAAGTAAAAATAAGCATATTACCCCGATGGTCGCCAAAAGCCGGCGCAAAGTCATTTTGCCTTGAATTAAGTGACCTCATAAGATTTACTTCATATAACCCGGGGTTTTCCATCAAATACAATGCTTTTTGCACTGACTGAATGCCCCAGTCACCACGCCAGTCATCAGGCACTTTTTCCTTATATTGCTCAAACTGCTCAAGGGCAAGGTCATATTTTTCATTTTTCATTAATGCATTGGCATAATAAAATATGGCCATAGGATCAGGATAATTGCCTCTGACCGCACGCCTGAAAAATGTTTCTGCACGGCGGTATTCATTCATATACATGTAACAAAGCCCCTGCTGGTACAAAATTCTCACACCTTCCCGTCGATCATTGCGACGTACCCTGTTATAAGCTCTTCTGTAAAGGTCAACTGCTTCACTGTATTGTCTTAATTCGAAAGCCTGATCAGCCCTTTCAAGACGTCGGTTCTGGGCATCAGCCTCAAAGGAAAACAATAAGAAAAATGAAGAAAAAACAAAAAGGAAGAAAAATCTCTTCATAGCAAATGGAGGAAGTATTTATTAAAACTTGATCGGTTGAAATTATCTGTTAGGTTTGTCAATTATAAAGATATATTTGAAACGAAAAGTTATTTCCAAAATTGTAAATGAACCAATTATATCGTATTTCAGTTATTGTTTTTATCGTCTTCCTCATTAACTTCATTGTCAATTTCATCATCAGATGAAGCTTGATTGTATGGATAGGGAAGCTCCTCATCAGAAGCAGATTGTTCTTGCTGTTTAAATTTATCGTCTTTTTCAGAGCTTTCAATATCGTTAATATCTGCAGCTTTATTCAACCCCTCTCTGAAACCTTCAATATCCTCCTTCACTTGCTTAACAGGAGTCTCAAGTTCATCAGAATATCTGTTTATTTCAGCATTTATATCCCTTTGAACTTTTTTTATTTCATTGATTCCTTTTCCCATTGCTCTTGCAATTTCAGGAATCTTTTTTGGGCCGAAAAACAAAAGAATTAACAGCAGGATGATGAAAATTTCTCCACCACTGATTCCAAATAATAATATGAACAACCCGGGTAAATGCATACATTTTAATTATAGGACAAATTTAAGATAAAGCAAATAATAAAAATGCATTTCAGTGTATTTTTTAGCTATTATTACAAAAAGCAAAAGCCGCCCTGTAAAAAGGCGGCTTTTTATGTGATGCTTCATTGTAATTTTACTTGTTTTTGGCAACTTTTCTTTGCTGACGCATCAAAAGGTCATATGCAATGGGTGTTGCATTAAACAAGGATGAATAAGTACCAACCGCAATACCCACCATCAAAGCAAAAGCAAAACCACGTATCACTTCTCCACCAAACAGGAAAATAATCATTAATACAGCAATGGTGGTACCTGAGGTATTAAAAGTACGCGATAATGTTGCATTAAGTGCATTATTGATATTGGTTTTCATGTCCCTTTTGGGATATAAAGTCTTATTTTCCCTGATTCTGTCAAATATAATCACAGTATCATTAACCGAATAACCAATAATGGTAAGAATTGCTGCTATAAAGGTCTGGTCAATCTCCATGGTCCAGGGTACAACATTATATAATAAGGAGTAAAGTGAAATTACGATCAAAGAGTCATGGAACAGTGTTACCAGCCCTCCGACACCATACTGCCATTTCTTGAACCGGATTGCAACATAAATAAATATAATGATTAATGCTATTGAAACCGCAATGACTGCCCCACGTTGTATATCTGCGGCAACCGAAGGTCCTACTTTTTGCGAACTCATCCGGCCGATAATCCTATCATCGTCGTCTGAGACGAATTGCTCAAATGTCATAGGATTTACAAAGAATTCCTGTATTCCATCAAACAACCTTCTTTCGGCAATTGAATCCGCTGTTGTAGATTCATCATCGATAAGGAATGAGGTTGTAATTTTTACCTGGTTGCTGGGCCCAAAAGTTTTTACTTCCGGTGCCTCGCCAAATTCTTCCATCAAAGCAGCACGCATTTCTACAGTATTGATATCCTGATCAAAACGAACCACATAAGACCGTCCACCAGAAAAATCTACTCCCAGGCTTAAACCTCTGACAATTAAAGAAATAATACCTACAAAAATTACAATTGAAGATATAGTGTAAAACTTTTTACGGACTCCTATGAAGTCAAAATTCACCTTGGTAAGAACATCTTTTGAAATTTTGGTATCAAAACTTATGGCAACATTGCGATCAATCCAGTAGCTGAAGATCAACCTTGAAAGGAAGATTGCAGTAAATAAAGAAGAAAGGATACCGATAATCAGAGTAGTGGCAAATCCCTGTACCGGACCTGTACCAAAAATATAGAGTACAACACCTGTAAGCAGGGTTGTAACATTGCCATCAATAATTGCCGAATATGCATTTTTATAACCATCGGCAATGGCAAGTTTTTGTCCTTTACCGGCCCTTATTTCCTCAAGAATACGCTCGTAAATAATTACGTTGGCATCCACAGCCATACCCAGGGTAAGTACGATACCTGCAATGCCAGGTAGTGTAAGCACAGCTCCCAGCGAGGCAAGCACCCCGAAAATAAAGAAGATATTGGTTACAAGGGCAAGGTCGGAAACAAATCCAGCCCGGCTGTAATATATAGTCATGTAAATAAGTACAATAATAAACGCAATAAGGAAAGATGTTAAACCACTTGAAATGGCTTCTCTACCCAGCGAAGGACCTACGATTGCTTCTTCCACAATACGAGCCGGAGCAGGAAGTGATCCTGCACGAAGTATATTTGCAAGATCCTGGGCTTCAGCAACAGAAAACTGGCCGGTAATGGATGAACGTCCGCCTGAAATTTCAGCCTGTACTGTTGGAAAAGAATAAACATAATCATCCAGAACAATAGCAATGCTTTTGCCTATGTTGGCAGCTGTTAGCCTTCTCCACTCACGGGCACCTTCGGTATTCATTGTCATGGAAATTTCCGCAGCACCGGTTCTTGGATCAAAATCCTGGCGTGCATCAACAATAACATCACCGGTTAATGGTGGTTCACCACGCGTGGGAACTCTAATGGCGATTAACTGTAATACATTTTCCTGCTGCCGTTCGGGTTTTACAGTCCATAATAATCGCATTTCCCTGGGAAATAATGCCCTGATATTGGGTTGACGAAGCATATTGCTTACTCTTGCAGTATCGGCGATAGCAGCAGTTCCTACAATGGGTCCTCCACCCAGGAAAAATTCTCCTGTACCTGGATCTGAGACAATATTTGGTCTCAAAACAGAAAAGAGTGGATTGGCACGTACCACATCTTCATCAAAAGTGATGTCTTCTTCGGGGTCTGTGGTTAACAGCTCAAGTAAATCATCTTCATCGACAACTTCTTCTGCCATCAAATCATCAAGATCGTCAGCTTCAGTTTGTTGGTTTTCTTCGGGAACATCTAGAAGTTCTTCAGCCACTTCAGCAGGCCTGGGTGTGGTTTCTCTTAGTCTCTCATTGGCTTCAGCAAAGAAGGGATACAACTCTGAATAGTCAAATGTTTCCCAAAATTCAAGCCTTGCAGTACCTTGCAATAGTCTCCTGACCCTGTCCTGTTCTTTGATCCCCGGAAGTTCCACAAGTATACGACCTGAAGTTTGCAGTCTTTGAATATTGGGTTGTGCAACCCCAAAGCGGTCAATACGGGTGCGCAAAATCTGAAATGAACGGTCTATAGCTGAATTTACTTCACGGGTTAAAACCCTTAGCACTTCTTCATTGGTTGAATTAAAACTGATCCTGTCGCGCATTTCAGGTGTAGCAAATATGGCAGCCAGGCTGGCATTGGGGTCAGCCTCACGAAAGGCTCTGCCAAACAATACTACAAAATCTTCACGACTGCCACGTTGGGCTTCAATGGCATTTTCCATGGCAAGTAAAAAAGTAGGATCCTGGCTGTTACCGGAAAGTGCCCTGATAATTTCAGGTACGGATATCTCAAGAGTTACATTCATACCTCCCCTGAGATCAAGACCCAAATTCAATTCTCTTTCTTTTACATCCTGAAATGTGTATCTCCTGATACCCAAATTGAAAACTACTTCGTTTCTCATGGAATCCAGATAATATCGCTCATATTCACGGGCAAGGGAGTCCATTAAAACCATTTCGAACAGCTCATCTCCTCCTGATAAATCCCATGCTATAGCCTGAACTCTTTCACTGCGTGAAAAAGCTTTGGCATCGCGCTCAACCCTTTGCGAGAAAAAAGTAAATGATAACTGGTAGAGACATACCAAAGCAAATGCAATGGCAAAAAACCTGATTAAACCTTTGTTTTGCATTTTTCTGTTTTTAAATTTTAATTGTTATTTCCGTTTTAAGGAATAAATCTTAAAGTTTTATAGTTGGATATTACTGTCTTAAAAGGGCTGCAAAGATAGAACTTCACAGACTAATTTACAACGTATAAGTATAATTATTACCAACTTTTTACAACCTGCTGAAGAAGATCAACCTACTTGCTTATTGAAAATACTGATATACAGGTTTTTTTAAAAAACACGTGCAAAGTTAATTCAATTTTTTTAACCTGAAATATTGTATTTTCTTTTTGAGGTTCGGGTAAAAAATTATATTTAAACCATTTGCCTATAAACTTTTAGAGGGAAAGTTCCAATACAGAATTGCCATAATCAATGATGGCATCATATTGTTTAAGTATTTCACCTCCAATTATACCATCAATTCGGGGAAGATCAAAAGCTGCATATGCCTTGTTTATGTTTTCCATGTCTATTAAAACGACTTCATGATTCAGTAAATTACAATCGCCCAGTTGTAATTTATCAATCACTATCGAGTAGGTTTCAATCTTTGAAGTACCTATTCCCATGAAAAATTTATCATAGTTTCTGATTACAGGTTGAGAAATAATATTTCTTATTCTCCTGATATCAAAAACAGTAAGGCTGGCACCAGTATCAATAAGCAAATGCATTTTGTAACCCAATAACATTCCTGTCACCATAATATGATTTCCCCTGTCATTGAATTTAAGAATATTTATGGGTATTTTATACTTCAAAGTTATAAGAATTAAAGGGAGTATATTTCGTAAAACCTCAATATTACAAGACTGGCTTTTCGTTTCAATGAAAAGCCAGCCTGAAGAAATAATTTAGAAATTTTTGTTAGTTTAGTTTGTGTTCAAAATCAATGATCTCCATTCCCTTCCTGATAGCTTCTTCATTAAGAGGAATAAGATGATGATAGCGCTCAGGCAGCACTTTTTCCAGACCCCTGATTACATTTTCCATTTCCAGTATGGGTCTGATTTTCAAAAATCCTCCAATAACTATCATATTAAAGACTTTGGTATTATTCATTTTCACTGAGGCATCATACGCACCGATAGAGGCGATGTTGATATCTGTTCTTCTGGGTTTGCGTGTCATGCCATTTCTTTCATAGATTAGTAATCCACCCGGTTTTACAGCATCCTCAAACTTATCCATTGAAGGCTGATTAAGAACTATTGCTGTGTCATATTTGGTCAAAACGGGCGAACTGATTTGTTCGTCGCTTATGATGGCTGTGCAGTTGGCTGTTCCACCTCGCATTTCAGGACCATAGGAAGGCATCCAGCTTACTTCTTTTTCCTGCATTACACCACTATAGCAGAGAATTTGGCCCATTGACAAAACTCCCTGACCACCAAATCCGGCAATGATTATTTCTTCAGTCATAATTGATATGATTTTATTTTATTTTTCTTCTGGTACTTTGATATCTCCAAGAGGATAATATGGAAACATATTTTCTTCCATCCATTTGTTGGATTGAGCGGGCGTCATTTTCCAGTTTGACGGGCAATTGGAAACGATTTCTACAAAACATGTTCCCTTATTGAGTTTCTGATATTCCATAGCTTTTTTCAAAGCTCTTTTGGCTTTTCTTACGTTGGCAGGCTTGTGAACAGCCTGGCGTGTTACAAAATAGGTGCCGGGAAGTTGTGCTATCAATTCTGTAATTTTCAATGGAGCTCCCATGGTTTTCACATCGCGCCCAAAAGGAGAAGTGGAACTCTTCATCCCCTCCAGTGTTGTTGGTGCCATCTGGCCACCTGTCATACCATAAATCCCATTGTTAACAAAAACAATAAGAATATTTTCTCCCCGGTTGCAGGCATGAATGGTTTCTGCAGTGCCAATAGCTGCCAGGTCACCATCGCCCTGGTAAGTAAACACATATTTTTCAGGGAATACTCTTTTGATACCGGTTGCCACTGCCGGAGCGCGGCCATGAGCTGCTTCCTGCATATCCACATTAAAGTAATAGTAGGCAAGCACTGAACAACCCACCGGGGCAACACCAATAGTTTCATTTTGAATACCCAACTCATCGATTACCTCGGCAAGCATACGGTGTGCAGTTCCATGCCCGCAGCCCGGGCAATAATGCATAATTCGGTCTGTCAATACGTCGGTTTTTTTATAAACCAGGTTTTCGGGTTTTATTAGATTTTCTGACATGGTTATCCTCCAATAATTTTTTGTTCCAAAGCATTTAAAATTTCATCCGGACTGGGTATCATTCCTCCAAAGCGACCAAAATGTTCTACTTTGGTTTTGCCATTAACAGCCAGTTTTACGTCTTCCACCATTTGTCCGGCATTCATTTCAACACAAAGAATTCCTTTGAGCTGTGGGGCAATTTTATTGAAAGCCTCAACAGGAAATGGATAAAGCGTTTGAGGACGTAAAAGACCTACTTTGATTCCTTTTTCACGGGCCATTTCCATGGCTTTGCGGGTAATTCTTGCACATGAGCCAAAAGCTGTAAGAAGGTATTCGGCATCATCGCAAAGATGTTGTTCAAACAAAACCTCATTCTTTTCAATTTCGCGATATTTTGCCTGAAGCTTTAAATTTACTTTTTCCTGCTCTTCGGCCTGCAACTGCAGTGAAGTAACAAAGGTTGCAGACTTACCCTCTTTACGGCCTGTTGTTGCCCAGTCATAATCATTTTCTGTGCGTTGCATCTGCTCGTAAAGCTCAACTTTTTCCATCATCTGGCCTATGATGCCATCAGATTGAATCATAACCGGATTACGGTATTTAAAAGCAAGTTCAAACGCCAGTTTGGTGAAATCTACAATTTCCTGAACACTATTGGGTGCAAGTACTATCAGCTTATAATCTCCGTGTCCGCCACCCTTTACAGATTGAAAATAATCTGACTGTGACGGCTGAATGGTTCCCAGGCCTGGACCACCTCTTACAACATTCACAACCACACAGGGTAACTCCGCACCTGCAATATAGGATAAGCCTTCCTGCTTAAGGCTGATACCGGGGCTTGAAGAGGAAGTAATTGCTTTTTTTCCACAACCTGCAGCACCATATATCATATTGATTGCTGCAATTTCACTTTCAGCCTGTAAAACAACCATTCCGGTGCGATCTTCAGGCCTGTTGGCCATAAGATATTCTATTACCTCTGACTGAGGTGTTATGGGGTAACCAAAATAAGCATCAGCACCGGCCCTGATTGCAGCCTCTGCCAATGCTTCATTACCTTTCATTAATCTTAATTCCTTCATTTTTATAAGTTATTATGATAACTGTTATTCAATATTTTTTGAACTATTTCTCCCTGTAAACAGTAATTACTGCATCGGGGCATACCACTGCGCAATTGGCGCAACCAATACAATCGGAATTAACTTTTACCGCATAATGGTAACCCTTGTTGTTTACCTCAGGAGCAAGAGCCAATACATTATTGGGGCAGGCAGTGATACAAACTTCACAACCCTTACACTTTTCTATGTCGATGACAACATCTCCACGTTTTGCCATTGTATATTTTATTTAGAGTAATAATAAATTTCAAACTAAAATTGATTATAACAGGCAAATCTATAATTAATTATTTGAAATTGAAAGCAAATTGTAAACAATTTTAAGAATATGCTAACAATCTGTTAATTGTTTAAAGTTTAGTTTATTACGTGAAATCGAATATATTTTTTATTTTATTTTTATAAAGTTGGAAAGTTAAAATTTATTTTATTTAAAATCAATTTAAATACTTTTTGGTAACTTTGAATAACTAAATACTTAGTTTTTAATGCCCTTTTGTTGATTAAAATGAAAAACACCTGAAATACTTTTAAATATCATTATTACTATATTTTAATTTGCTTTTCAACAATGCTTTAAGCATAAATCTGCAATTTTATCAAATAAATTTTGATTTAAATTGTTTTTTCTAAAAAAGGGAATATTTATTTTTGCCTTGCAATGATGAGAAAGAAAAAATCTTTTTTAGCCAGATTATTTTCACCCGGAGTATTTCTTGGTGTTATCATTCTTTTTTTAGCTGTTATTCTCATCTGCAATCTTATCATCATTTTTAGTTCAAGAAATTACCTTTATGATAATGTGGTTCATGTTCCTGAAACACGAACTGCTGTGGTACTGGGTACCAGCCGTTTTTTAAAGGGTGGAGCACCGAATCCGTATTTTCATTACAGGATAAGTGCTGCTGCAGAACTATATAATTCCGGTAAGGTTCAGTATATTATACTCAGCGGTGATAACCGTACGAGGTATTACAACGAACCTGAGCAAATGCGCCGTGAATTGCAAAAATACAACGTTCCTGATTGTATTATATATCTTGATTATGCCGGCTTGAGAACGCTCGATTCAATGGTTCGGAGTAAGGAGATATTTGGCCAGGACAGTATCATTGTAGTCTCGCAGAAATTTCATAACCAAAGGGCAGTTTTTCTGGCAAGAATTAACGGGATTCACGCTATTGGTTATAACGCCAAAGGCCCCGATGCCCGCCAAGGCATAAGAACAAATACCAGGGAAGTATTTGCAAGAGTAAAAGTATTTATCGATATAATTTCCGGAAAACAACCCAGGCATCTGGGTGATGAAGTAATTGTCGGACAATAGATTATTTAGTTCGGTAAAATGTTAATTTTGAAATAACTAAATAAATTTACCTGAATAATTAGTTTAATAAAACCTATGATTTATGGAAACGAAAGAAAAGATAATCAAAGCTTTTATAGATGCCGGAAAACCGATGCGTCCGGGAGAGGTAGCCGAAATGGCAGGTCTTGAGAAGAAAGATGCTGAAAAAGCTATAAAAAAAATGAAAGATGAGGGTGTGTTATTTTCACCCAAAAGGTGTTTTTATGATTTGCAGAAATAAAACCTGATCACACTCAGGCTCTGCTGTTTCTTCTGCAGGGCCTTTTTGCCAGTTCTATTTCCATATCCAGCAAATCGCGAATAACAACAGAAGCCATAATGCAGCCAAATATAGCAGGCATATAACTTATGGTACCTACTGTTGTTTTTTTGTTGGGTTCGTTTTCAACAGCCTGCATAGTTTCTTCATCAATCATTTCAGGTGAAAAAACCGTTTTAAATCCGGTTCGGACACCCAGATTTTTTAATCTTTTCCTTAGCATACGCGCCAGGTTACACTGGTAAGTCTCAGCAAAATCAGCAATTTTTACCTGGCCAGGATCTGTTTTACCACCTGCACCCATACTGCTTACCAATGGAAGCTTGTTTTTTAATACCTGACGAATCAGAAAAATTTTTGGTGATAGTGTATCAATAGCATCTGCAACGTAATCAAAGGGTGTTTCCAGGATTTCATTGGTACGTTCATCGCGGATAAATTCATCGATAACGGTAAGCTTCAATTCAGGATTGATATCCAAAAGGCGATCACGCATAAGTAAGGCTTTGCGCTTACCATGTGTACTGCTCAGAGCAAGCAACTGCCTGTTGCGATTGGATGGTTGTATCTGATCGGCATCGATTATAGTCATCCGTCCTATTCCTGCACGGCAGAGCATTTCAGCAGTATAGCCCCCTACTCCACCCAAACCAGCCACCAGAACATTGGAATTATTCAATATAGTATTGTTTTTCTCAGTAAGAAGTAGTATGGTTCTTTCCTGCCAGTTGTATAAAGTCATAGGGTATTGTCAGTTGAGAATATTTTGAATAATCTTTCAAAGTTTCCGCTCAATTGTTTTTTAAGTTCATCAATACTTATATTTCTGAGCTCCGCAGTTTTATTGTAAATCTCACCGATTGTAATATCTTCATCATCCGTTTCGAGAAAAAACTCATCAGGCTTCAGATACTTTAAAACTTTAGCTGCTTTTGAGTCCGGTTTCATTATCATTTTACCAAAAGACAAAAAGCAACCCGCGTCAAGCAACTGTCGTGCCATTTGCTCACTGCTGTTAAATCCATGAATGATCCAGGGAAAGGTTGTTTTTGACTGCTTTCTTAATTTAAGAATTTCGTCCCAGGCTTTCACACAGTGAATAATCATGGGTTTACCTGATTTCTCTGAAATGCGAATTTGCTCTATGAATGCTTTATACTGTAAATCCCAATCGGTTTCTGTTAATTTATCCAGGCCGGCCTCCCCAATGGCAAGGCAGTTTGAATGAGATACAATCTCCTTGAGCAGAGATAACTGCTTTTCAAGAGTTTTTTCATCTTTTATATACCAGGGATGGATACCAACTGAAAAGAATCCGGAGATTTTTTTATTCCCTTTATAAAAATCATCAGTAAACAAATTACTGATGCATAATGCATGCTCAGCACATGGCTTGTGTGTGTGGATATTTATAAAAGGAAATTTCATTTTCAAGGATCAACTCCCCATCAATCCTTAGATTTTTTTTCTTTGAACCTTTTGACTAGTTCCTTTGCCTTATTTGAAATATTGTTTCGTGTTTTGCTTCCTTTGTCAGGTGCCAGCAAAACTCCCAGAGCAGCACCAATCCCTGTTCCCAATATTAATGTACTGATAGCTTTTCCTGATTTCTTTTTCTTTTCCATATCTCTGATATTTAGAATGTTAATTAATCTATGAGGAATAGTTTATTTTCCTTGGAAATTCATTAATCATTAAATTATTTTTTTCCAGGAGTATAACAAATCAGAGAGGTTTTAGTTTGTGAATTTGTTTATTACTTAAAAATATGCTATTTGTTTTGTTGCTTTTCAGACGCTAAATGATTCTGTAAATTTTCATAATATTTTTAAGTATGTTATCAAAATCTATATTCAAATCAATCAATTTACCGGTTCGTACATCAAATACCCATCCATGAACCATAAATTCATTACCGCGATCCTGATAAGCCCTTTGAACTGAAGCAGTCTTGATAACATTAACGCATTGCTCCTGAACATTCAGTTCAACAAGTCTTTTATAACGTTCTTCTTCGTCTTTTATAGCATCCAGTTCTTTCTGGTGTAAGCGATAAACATCCCTTATATTTCTCAACCAGGAATTTAAAATCCCCAGGTCTGCTGATTGCATTGCTGCCTTAATACCACCACAATAATAATGTCCACATACTACCACATGCTTTACTTTAAGATGCCTTACTGCAAAATTTATCACAGACTGAACATTCAGGTCTGTATTGGGCACCATGTTGGCGATATTGCGATGGACAAATACTTCACCGGGTTGTACACCCATGAGTTCTTCGGCCGTTACACGGCTATCCGAACAACCGATGTAGAGAACTTCAGGACTTTGCCCCATAGATAACTTCGTAAAATAATCCGTATCAAGGGAAAGCTTTTCTGCTATCCATTTTTCGTTATTTTCGAAAATCTTTTTAATGTCCATAAAATTGGTTTTAGTTTTATTTCCTGTAATTATTTGTTTTATTTCTTCACCAAAAATAAAATAAAAAATGCGTAGCATGAAAAATTATTAAATTCGTACCACAACAAAACATCAAAAACCATAACTAGTATGAAAAAATATCATCTGATGCTTATAGCTTTTTTAATTTTTATTTTTCTCAAACCATTATCTGCGCAGGACCGCATTACAGGTCATAATTTTGCCTCCCGGTCAGAGGTAATTGCCCAAAACGGAATGGTTGCCACCAGTCATCCGCTGGCCACCCAGGCAGCACTGGATATCCTGAAAAAAGGTGGAAGTGCCGTTGATGCTGCCATAACAGCCAATGCCATGCTGGGGCTTATGGAGCCTACCGGTTGCGGAATTGGTGGTGATCTGTTTGCCATTATCTGGGATGCTGAAACTCAGCAACTCTATGGATTAAATGCAAGCGGACGTTCACCCAAAAGCCTTACCAGGGAGTATTATCTTGAACAGGGCTACGAACTCATACCTATGTTCGGAGCGCTGACAGTAAGCGTGCCCGGGGCCGTTGACGGCTGGTTTGAGATGCACAACAAATTTGGAAAGCTTGATATGGCAACTATATTAAAGCCGGCAATTGATTACGGGCGCAACGGATTTCCCGTTACCGAACTCATTGCCTATTACCTGGAACGGTCAGTAAGCCGTATCGGTCATTACCCCAATTTCCGTGAGACATACATGCCCGATGGACGCATGCCCGCCAAAGGTGAAATATTTAAAAATCCCTACCTGGCAAATACCTATGAAATATTAGCCCGTGAAGGTCGTGATGCTTTTTATAAAGGCGACATTGCCCGCACCATTGAAGCTTATATAAGGGAGAACGGTGGATTTTTGAGTTATGAGGATATGGCTGCACACACCAGTACCTGGATCGAACCCGTTTCAACCAATTACCGCGGTTACGATGTATGGCAACTACCACCTAACGGCCAGGGAATTGCCGTATTACAAATGCTGAATATTTTGGAAAAATATGATATTGCATCCATGGGCTTATTCAGCCCTGAATACATTCACCTTTTTACCGAAGCCAAAAAGCTAGCCTACGAAGACCGTGCATGGTACTATGCCGATATGGATTTCAGCCCGGTACCGGTTCAAAAACTGATTTCAAAAGAATACGCCGCAGAAAGGAGAAAGCTCATCAATCCTGAACGTGCCGCCAGACGCTATGAACCTGGCATTCCCGAAGGTCCTAATACGGTTTATCTTACCGTGGCGGATAAGGATGGCAATATGGTGTCTCTCATTCAGAGCAACTACCGTGGAATGGGAAGTGGCATGACTCCTCCCGGGTTGGGTTTTGTCATTCAGAACCGCGGGGAAGGATTTACCCTGCAACCCGATCGTTTTAATACATATGAACCAGGCAAAAGACCTTTTCATACCATTATACCTGGGTTTATCACCAAAGATGGACAGCCCTATATCAGTTTCGGAGTAATGGGTGGCGATATGCAGCCCCAGGGGCATGTGCAGATTGTAGTTAACCTGGTAGATTTTGGAATGAATCTGCAGGAAGCCGGCGATGCACCACGCATATACCATACCGGTTCATCAGAACCCACCGGACAGGAAATGACTGATGGCGGGGTATTGATGCTCGAATCGGGATTTCCTTATGAAATAATTCGAGAGCTCATTCAGAAAGGGCACAGGATGCAATGGACTGTCGGGCCTTTCGGAGGTTACCAGGCCATTATGTGGGATAAGATAAATGAAGTGTATTACGGGGCATCTGAATCACGCAAAGATGGACAGGCAGCAGGGTACTAATCAATTTTCAGTCACCTGCACATAGTTAAACTTTTCGTTTAATCTGCCAGCTTTACTTTTATGGCATTCAATCCTTTATGGCCTTTTTCAGTTTCAAAACTCACTTTATTCCCTTCTTTTACAGGATCGATAAGTCCGTTTACATGTACAAAAATACTTTCTTTTGTATTCAGGTCTTTGATAAAACCATAACCTTTGGAATCATTGAAAAAAGTAACAGTTCCTAACCTTACTTTACTAACTTCTTCCAGTTCTTCCTTTTTGGGGACATTGATCATAATGTCATCCAGTTCAATTTCGTTTTTTTTCCTTTCTTCAGGATCAGGGGGTGTATCGGTAATATTTCCATGCTCATCAACATAAGCAATCATGTCATCAAGACTTTTTCCTTTCTCTGAGCCGGATTGGCGTTCTTCTCTCTTCTTTTCTTTGTCGAGTTTCTTCTTACGTTTTTTCTTTTCGATTTCTTTTTTGTTAAAGGATTGTTGTGATCTTCCCATAGTTTCTTTTGAAATAATTTTAATTAATAATTTGGGTTTTATTCGTATTTCCGGTACTTTTCACTCTTTAAATACTTAGAGATGCTTTGAAAATGCATCACCTGAAAAAGAGATACTGGTTCAGGGAAAGATTATAAAACCGGGCAATGATTGGAATATAACTCTAATGTCAAACCCGGTGTTTGCAAAAGCTTTTGCAAAAGTAGTGATTTAAGCTGACTTAATGCGTCAGTTTGTAATATATATTTGACTGGAAGATGACCAGATAACCAAAAGGTTAATAAAATCATTCTTATAAACTATTCAAAGCTATTTAAACTCAGCATTCAGTAAACTGTACACTTCAAGATTGGCAAACTTTCCATTACTTAAAAGTTCTCCTTCTCTTTCAATACCTTCAAGTTTAAATCCAAGGCGTCTGGGGATTTTACTGCTGGCAGTATTTCCAACTGCACAACGGATCTGAACCCTGTTTATTTTCATTTTTTCAAATGCAAGTTTCAAAAGTTCTTTCAGAGATAATGTTATAATTCCTTTTTTCTGGAAACTTTCGGAAAGCCAATATCCAATCTCGGTTTTCTTATTGATGCGATCAGTATCTTTAAACCCGATAATGCCGGCAAATTCATCATCAAATCTTATTACAAAGACCGGTTCGGCTTTGTCTTCCGTGGTGTTCTGAACATGGTCGATAAATGCCTCTGTATCCGAAATTTTACTTGTCCATGCAACAAAAGGCAACCAGGTAATCAAATAACTTCGCTGTGATTTTATAGTATAAAAAATATCAGCAGCATCACTGCGCGCTATTTGCCTGAGAGTAATATGCTCATTCACCTTAATCTCTGAAATCTCCATCAATGATTTGCAATTTATATGTAATGGCATCTTTGATATATTCTTCAAGGGAGAAAACTTCCTTCCTTTTTTGAACCCGGATAACCCCTGCCTGATCAACTTCTTTGGCAAAAGGCAGGATTTCATTTTCCGTTTGTCTGATAAATCTCAGTTGTCTTTCCTTTGCGCTTCGACCATCCCTGGCTTGCATAAATTCAACATCATAAAGATTGGCAATACCGTCGGCACACTTGATCGCCTTGGGATAGATATTCCCTGTATTGGAGGAAAACGCTTCAATCTTTCTCATGAGCATCTGGTCCTTTTCTGCAGAGTCGGTTGTATCGGCACCCGATACACTGAATACATACCATGCAACCGCAGGATTTATACTGTAAAGCTCATTAAGTATTGCTTTTTTATCGTGGTAATCCTCAATTGTATCATGCAGGATTGCAGAATAAACTATTTCTTTGGGAAAGCCAAGCCTGGCGAGCAAAAAACCTGCGCTTAGCACATGAGCCACATAAGGATAGCCCGAATCGCGGAATTTACTCTTATGATGATTAATGGCAAAACTGATGACTCTTTCCATATTGGAGATCTCTGACCTTAAAAGTTCGTTTTCAGAGATTTGAGAAGAAAAAAACCTTTTGTTATTTGCCGACACAAAAAGCCTTTTTATTTCCTTTGAAAAGTCGCCGGAAACAATATCCTCTTTGTACTCACTTGCAAGCAAATGAATTTCATCCAGCCCGCTGTCAAGGGCGCTGCTGGTATTAAGTTGAAGAGACAATTGCTGACGGGTTTGGGCAGAGAGCTTCATCATGTAAAATCAACAGTTTGTTTGGATGTGATGCTAAGGTAAGAGATTATTT
>REDJ01000057.1 GCA_007693555.1 Bacteroidota bacterium | reverse complement strand
CTTCACGAAGTCGAGTTGCAGACTTCGATCCGAACTAAGACCGGCTTTGGAGATTCGCATCATGTCACCATGTAGCTGCCCTCTGTACCGGCCATTGTAGCACGTGTGTAGCCCTGGACGTAAGGGCCGTGCTGATTTGACGTCATCCCCACCTTCCTCTCTGCTTGCGCAGGCAGTCTCTCTAGAGTGCCCAGCTTAACCTGATGGCAACTAAAAACAGGGGTTGCGCTCGTTGCAGGACTTAACCTAACACCTCACGGCACGAGCTGACGACAGCCATGCAGCACCTCGTATGGAGTCCCGAAGGAAAGGATGCTTTCACACCCATGCACCATACGTTCAAGCCCAGGTAAGGTTCCTCGCGTATCATCGAATTAAACCACATGCTCCTCCGCTTGTGCGGGCCCCCGTCAATTCCTTTGAGTTTCATCGTTGCCGACGTACTCCCCAGGTGGATCACTTATCGCTTTCGCTTAGCCACATACTGTGTATCGCATACAGCTAGTGATCATCGTTTACGGCGTGGACTACCAGGGTATCTAATCCTGTTTGATCCCCACGCTTTCGTGCATCAGCGTCAGTTTTAGTTTTGTCAGCTGCCTTCGCTATCGGTGTTCTGTGTCATATCTATGCATTTCACCGCTACATGACACATTCCGCCAACATCAACTAAACTCAAGACCAGCAGTATCAATGGCAGCCTCCAGGTTGAGCCCGGATATTTCACCACTGACTTACAAGCCCGCCTACGCACCCTTTAAACCCAATAATTCCGGATAACGCTTGCATCCTCCGTATTACCGCGGCTGCTGGCACGGAGTTAGCCGATGCTTATTCATATGGTACTTGCAGGCAGCGATACATCGCTACGGTTATTCCCATATAAAAGCAGTTTACAACCCATAAGGCCGTCTTCCTGCACGCGGCATGGCTGGGTCAGAGTTCCCTCCATTGCCCAATATTCCTTACTGCTGCCTCCCGTAGGAGTCTGGTCCGTGTCTCAGTACCAGTGTGGGGGATAATCCTCTCAGAACCCCTACCCATCAATGTCTTGGTGAGCCGTTACCTCACCAACTAACTAATGGGGCGCATGCCCATCCTTTACCGATAAATCTTTAATTATAATAAGATGCCTCATCATAATACCATGGGGAATTAGCCCGTCTTTCAACAGGTTATGCCCCAGTAAAGGGTAAGTTGCATACGTGTTACGCACCCGTGCGCCACTCGTCAGCTATGTATTGCTACATACTGTTACCGTTCGACTTGCATGTATTAAGCCTGCCGCTAGCGTTCATCCTGAGCCAGGATCAAACTCTCCGTTGTGAAAAGTTTAATACTGTTATGTTCCTATTAGGTTACCTGGCTCAAAATATTCATCAGACATAAATGCCTGAATCAATCTTGTAATTCGATTAATTACTCTAAAGTATATTAACCGGGTACTCGCTCGCTTTTGTTGTCAATATCAAATATTTTCAAAGAACTTTCCTCTTCTTAATCCTTACCCCGTCTATAATGAACAGGGTCCCCGCGTTTGGGGAGTGCAAAGGTACAAACCTTTTTTGTTTTGACAAGGGGTTTTTTGAAAAAAATTAAAGCCCCTATTCAGGAGGTTTGTTTTTCAATATTTTAGGTGGGAAAATAATTTGGCACTCTTAAATAGTTATTCCAGAACCAGTGTAGTAATACCCAACGGATAATCTTTGCTGATACAATCAACTATTTGATTGTAATCCTTCTCATTTTCAACAAAATCCAATGCATTAATATCCAATAAGAGAATGCGGAGATGTTTTTGTTGTTTCAGATAGTCAAAATAGCTTGACTGAATATTTTTCAGATATTCATCAGGGATCTTTTGCTCGTATGATCGTCCTCTTCTCTTAATATTGCTTTGCAGTCTGTTGACATCAACATACAAATGCACCAAAAGGTCAGGTCTGGGCAAATTTGCATTCATAATATTGAAAAGGCGAAAAAACAGCTGATACTCATCCTCATTGAGGGTTTTGCGGGCAAATATTACGGATTTATTTAAAAAATAATCAGAAATGGTAAAGTCACGAAAAAGCTCCTGGCTGGCCAGCTCTGTTTTTAATTGCTGAAATCGTTCGGCCAGAAAAGACAATTCAAGCGGGAAAGCATACCGCTCAGGATTTTCATAGAATTTTGCCAGGAAAGGATTGTCATCAAATTGTTCAAGAATCAGCTTGCCATTAAATTGCTGTGCAATCATTGAGGCCAGTGTGGTTTTACCGGCTCCTATATTTCCTTCAATTGCAATATAATTGTATAACATGTGTTTGGCAAACTATTACTATTTATGAATCATTCATGAGTTTCATCTGCATATTTGACAACGCTTAAACTATCGTCGCAGGATATAACAAGTTCGGCAACGGTTTTTTTCAACAAAGGGTGGCAAAGTTCGGGAGACAAATCGTTAAGAGGAATCAGAGCAAAGTTTCTTCTGTGCAAACGGGGATGCGGGACAATTAAATCTTCACTTTCTATTATGAAGTCATTATAGAAAAGAATATCAATATCAATGGGTCTTGAAGAGTATTTCCCGGCAGAAGATTCTCTTTTCCTGCCCATTTTTTCTTCTATCATAAGAACCATTTTCAGTAATTGCCCAGGATCCAAATCCGTATTGACCATTATAACCTGATTAAGAAAAGGATTATCACACTGGAAACCCCAGGGTTCGGTTTTATATATTGGAGAATGATCAACAACATTTCCCACAAATTCCTCAATCAGTAACAATGTTTGTGCAAAAGATTCTTTCACATTGCCCTGATTTCCACCCAATAATAGATACACCAGATTATTCATAAAAAACTTCAGTCTCAAAAAAATCTGAGGCAAAATTCCACAAAAAAAACCGTTTAACAAAAACTATATTTCGGTTTTTTTGTAACATTGTAATAATTAAAGGATACTATCGACTAATGAAATTAAATTTTGAATTATATCCAGTTGCTCAAATCAAAATAAATAATTAACCATTATACATTTTAAAGAAAAAAGCTATGAGACAGTTCTTTAAGTTTATGCTAGCATCAATGTTGGGAGTATTCCTGATTTTTGTGCTGTTTTTTTTCCTGATGATTGGTATAATTGCCTCTGTGGGAAAACGCGAACCGGTAAGCATTGCAGAAAATTCAGTATTTCATCTGAAACTTAACACCCAAATCATTGATCGAACCTCTGAAAGTCCTTTTGACAATCTTGATTTTATGTCATTCGGACCAGGTTCTGCAATCGGGCTGAATGACCTTTTAAGAAACATAAAAAAGGCTAAAGAAGATGAAAACATAAGGGGCATCTTTCTGGATTTGAGTATGACGCAGACTGGCTGGGCAACCCTGAGGGAAATTCGTGAACAAATTGCTGACTTCAAGGAAAGTGGAAAGATTGTGATAGCATATGGCGATGTAATGGCCCAGGGTGCTTATTATCTTGCTACCATTGCAGATGAAATTTATATCAATCCTGAGGGAATATTGGATTTTCGCGGTTTGAATGCAGAAGTGATGTTTCTGAAGAACATGCTTGAAAAAATAGGTATTGAACCCCAGATCATAAGGACCGGTAAGTTTAAAAGTGCCGGAGAACCACTTTACCTGGAGCGTCTTAGTCCTGAAAACAGGGAACAGATACAAGCCTATGTAAGTTCGGTATGGAACACCGCTCTCCGGGATATTGCAGAATCCCGAAATATTTCCGTTAACCGGTTGAACGAGATTGCAGATGCATTTGAAACACGCACTCCGGAAGGAGCGCTTCAGGCTGGTATGATTGATGGTATTACCCACAGAGATGAGATAAGGGAAATTTTAAGAAATATACTTGAACTTGATGAGAAAAAGAAGGTTAACCTGGTTGAATACTCCAAATACCGTCGCGCACCCCTCCCCAAAAGCATGATACCTGCCCGCGCAAGAGATAAAGTTGCGGTAGTTTATGGTTCAGGAATGATTGTAATGGGTGATGGCAGTGAACGCTCCATGGGGGCCGATCGGATTGCAAAAGCATTGCGCACTGCAAGAGAGGATACAACCATTAAAGCCATTGTATTCAGAGTAAATTCAGGGGGAGGAGGTGTTCTGGCATCAGAGATTATGCTTCGTGAAGCTATGTTGGCTGCCGAAACCAAACCCTTTGTGGTAAGCATGGGAGATGTGGCTGCCAGCGGCGGTTATTATATTGCTGCATATGCTGATAAGATCATTGCAAGCCCCAATACAATTACAGGCTCTATTGGCGTATATGGTATGATCCCCAATATGCAGAGTATGTTTAACGAAAAGCTCGGAATTACCTTTGACAATGTAAAAACCAACGAGCTTGCCGATCTGTATTCGGTAACCCGTCCTCTTAAAAGAGTGGAGCGTGAAATCATTCAGGATCAAATTGAAAGGGCTTATGAAACATTTATCAACAACGTTGCCGAAGGACGGGGACTTACAGTTGAAACTGTTGAGGATATCGCCCAGGGAAGAGTCTGGAGTGGTGTGGATGCAAAAAGGATCGGCCTAATTGATGATTTCGGAGGGCTGAATTACGCCATCGAACAGGCAGCCGAACTGGCTGATATTGAAACCTACAGGGTTGTTGAATATCCGGTTCAAAAAGAATTTATTGAAATGCTTCTTGAAGGATTCAGCGGGATGGAAACCAGATGGCTTCGCAAAAGACTAGGGGATTCTTACAGGATATATGAAAACATGCAAAACGCCACAGAAAATACAGGAATTTTAATGCGTATGCCTTTTGATTTGCATATTGAATAAAACAATTTCAATAAATTGTCATTTTTTCAAAAAAAATCCCCGGCTGATATAAATACAACCGGGGATTTTTATGAACTTAATCCTGTGCGTTTTAAACCTGAGGATATCTCTTCATAACTTCTACAGGCTTCATAAGCAGGTCAACATATTGAGCTCTTCTATAAGCATAGGGATCCCTGGTATTTAACTTTGATACTTTGCCTCTGAAATCATCAAGCGACTGATAATTGTTTTGCTCCATCCATTGCTCCAGGACTGCAATCATGTCAGCTATATAAGGAATCTTGTTTTTATAAATTGCACTTACTACCTGTGCAACCCGGGCTCCGGCCATTATAACCCTTACAAGGTCTTCACCGTTTAAGATGCCCGTATTGCTGCAGATATCTCCTTTTATTTGCTTATAAAGTAAACCCGCATATCGCAATGGTAACTTATAATCGCCGGCAGAAGAAAGATTAAAGGGCGAATACATATCTTGTTTATCCGTATCAATATCAGGTTGGAATAACCGATTAAACAGAACAAAACCATCAACTCCAAGTTTATCCATCTGGTTGATTATCTGTAAAGGATTGGTATAGAAAAAGCTCAACTTGACACTGACCGGAATTTTCACATTCGATTTCACTTCTTTCAATATATCCAGTTGCTCTTTCTCAATGGTTTCGGCACTTTGATTTTTATCGCGGGGATTTGCATAAAAGTTAAGCTCAAGTGCATCAACACCTGTTTTTTCAACTTCCTTTGCATAGTGAACCCAGGTGGGATGATTGACACAGTTAAGGCTGCCAATAACAGGAATATCCAAAGATGCTTTTAGCTCAGAAAGTTTATCCAGATGTTCCTGTGGTCCGGCATGTTCCAAACTTGGGAACAAGCTTACCATTTCTGCATTTCTTTCAGCATATTCTGCCAGATCTTCTTCCATCTGGAGACTTTCCAGATTGATTTGTTCTTCAAACAGGGATTTAAAAACTATTGCCGCCGCACCGGCATCTTCCATTCTTTTGGCAACATCAACGTCAAGCGTAAGATTGCATGCTCCGATAATCAGAGGATTCTTAAGTTCAATCCCCATATAGGTTGTTTTCAGTCTGGTCATATTTTTTGCTTTTTTAGATTGGACATTGAGTAATTAATGCCTAAAAGTAAAAACTATTTATCAAAATCCAAAAAGATTTGGTCCAATAATAATGCATTTACCAAAATAATCCTTGGCTTCCGATGACAATTTCACCTGCCCCATTCAATTGAATTTCAAGTTTATATCAAGTAAATTCTTATTTAATGATATAATTCTTTAAATATGTTTTTTCGAATATTATTGTTAAATTTATTATACAAACATTTAAATAAACATCTAAACCTATGACAGAAAAGAAGTTAAATGGAGAAGTTTACTTTCCATCCGAGGCGACAGCCGGAAAATCACAATTAAAAGACCGCGGAAATTGGGATACCAGAGCAAATGAAGACTACCTTGGATTCTGGGAAGATTTTGCCAACGAATTGCATTGGTTCCGCAAATGGGATAAAGTGCTTGATGATTCAAGTAAACCTTTTTATAAATGGTTTACCGGAGGCCAGACAAATATATCTTACAATTGCCTTGACAGGCATCTGACAACCTTCAGGCGTAACAAACTTGCCTTGATTTGGGAAAGCGAGGCAGGCAAGGTAGAAACCATGTCATATTTTCGACTGCACCAGGAAACCTGCCGTTTTGCTAATGTTTTAAAAAGTATGGGTGTAAAAAAAGGCGACCGGGTAACCATTTATATGGGCCGCACCCCTGAAATAATTACTGCCATGCTGGCCTGTGCCCGTATTGGAGCAGTTCACTCGGTGGTATATGGTGGTTTTTCAGTCGAATCTTTGACCGAAAGAATCGAAGACAGCCAGTCGCGCGTACTGGTTGTTGCTGACGGAGCTTATCAGCGTGGAAAGATAGTTCCCCTGAAAGAAATTGCAGATGAGGCTTTGCAACGTGCAGGAACTGTAGAGCATGTGGTAGTGGTAAAACGCACGGGTGAAGATGTTTTTATGCAGCCGGGAAGAGATATGTGGTACCATGAACTGGTCCAGTTTCCTCATGCCAACACCCATTGTCAATTGCAAATCATGTCAGCCGAGGACCCGCTTTTCATACTTTATACGTCCGGCACTACAGGTAAACCTAAAGCCATACTTCATACACACGGAGGGTACATGGTAGGTACTTACGTTACCACAAAATATTATCTGGATTTGCAGGAGGAAGATCGCATCTGGTGCACCGCCGACCCGGGGTGGATTACCGGACATAGTTATATTGTATATGGCCCTTTGCTTAATGGCGGCACTGTATTTATGTATGAGGGAGCACCATTTCACCCCTACCCCAACCGCTGGTGGCAAATGATTGAAAAATTCGGAATAAATATTTTTTATACAGCACCAACGGCAATCCGCGGATTTATGCGCTTTGGCGACAGCTGGATAAAACGTCATAATCTTTCTTCCTTAAGAATATTGGGTTCTGTTGGGGAACCTATAAATCCGGAGGCCTGGAAATGGTATTACAATACAATCGGCAATGAAAAATGTCCTGTTATTGACACCTGGTGGCAAACCGAAACCGGCATGCATATGATTGCACCTTTCCCAACAGAACCCTTGAAGCCCGGTTCCGGTGGCCGGCCTTTCCCGGGGGTTAAAATGGATGTTCTGGACGAAGATGGTAATCCGGTGGGTGTTAATCAGGAGGGCTTTCTTGTTATAAAAACACCCTGGCCTTCCATGGTGAGAACCTTATTTAATGATGACGATAGATTTGTGGAACAATACTGGTCGAAATACAAAGACTGCTATCTTACCGGTGACAGTGCCCGTATTGATGAAGATGGATATATTTGGATTATCGGAAGGGTTGATGATGTAATAAAAGTTTCGGGGTACCGCCTGGGTTCAGCGGATATTGAAAGCGCCTGTGTCAGTCATCCGGCCGTGGCTGAGGCAGCAGCCATTGGTGTTCCCCATCAACTCAAGGGAAACGCCATTCATGCTTTTGTGATTTTAAAAAGTGGCTTTCAGCCCGGCCAGCAATTGGTTGATGAACTCAGGGCACACATTGGTCATGAAGTAGGGCCCATTGCCAAGCCCGAAAAAATTGAGTTTGTGGATAAGCTGCCCAAAACACGAAGCGGAAAAATAATGCGAAGGGTGCTTAAGGCGCAGGCTCTTGGAGTAGATCCCGGAAATATCTCTACACTTGAAGATTAAATAATAATTATTTTAAGCGGAACTTTAATTGCCTGAAAAAGTTAGGGCTTCCTTGTTTTTAATCCAAGGAGCCTTAACTTTTTTATCTTTGTCTGTTGCAACTAAAATATAAAATTCCAAGTATAGTAATCCGTGAATAAAATAAAAACATTTTTTCTGGTAAAATTTCTGTTTTTATTTTCCTGTGTTGATGTGCACAAGGATCCTGTAGAGTATGAAAATCTTGTATTACTTCAGATTTATGACCTTGATATTGAAGGCCCTTCAGGATTAAGTAAATCACATATTCCCGATCATTTTTTCACAGTTTGTGATAAAACAGGGAATGTATACCTGATAAATAACAAAGGAGAAATCTTTCATACGATTGAATTGGGTGGCGATGATCTTGAAGGGGTAGAATATGTAGAAGAAAATCTTTCCATTTATGTGGTTGAAGAAAGGCTCAGGCTGGTAATACAACTTACTCCCGGAGGTCAAATTCTTGATACATTTCATTTGGATATACCGATTCAGAACCTGAATGATGGCCCTGAAGGAATTGCATATAATCCTTTTGAGAAACACTTTTATATTGTCAATGAAAAAAACCCTGCTTTGCTTTTTGTATTTGATACCCTTTTTCAGAAAATCACTGAATATCCTTTGAGTTTTGCAAAAGATTACTCATCTGTAGATTACGAACCCATTAATAATAAACTTTGGATATTAAGCGATCAAAGCCAGATACTTGCCCGATGCAACCTGAAAGGTGAGGCAGAAGTAATATACCACACCAATGTTCCTAAAGGAGAAGGTGTAGTTGTTGATATCGAAAATGAACTGATTTATATAGTTTGCGATGAAACATCCCGCCTTTTCATTTTCAGGTTGCCTGATTGAAATAAGAATTTCATTTTGACTCCCAGATTTCCTATCACCAATTATGAATTGCTTATTTCATAAAAAAACAGCTCCTTTATTCCTCACAGTTATACCCTACAACAACTATACACCCATCTTATCTACAAACAATATCTGACATTTTTTACACATCACTTATTTTATACCAAATTCATTATCCGCTATTTACTAAACTCATTAACTATACAGTATTAAAAGCAGAGCAGAACCCTCAACTTATCTTGCTTTCTATTTTTCAATCTAAATTTGACTTATATTTGAACGCAAAAATTTTACACATGAACATGTTTTCATTTAAACAAGCCAACAAGTCAATAGAGCTCATTGACAACTTCCTTAACATAATAGATCAGGGAGGTCTGATATTTAAGGAGGGAGTAAAGAACTATTTGCATAACAACAGAGAAAGTTTTGTGGATAATCTTAAGACTTTA
This sequence comes from Bacteroidota bacterium, assembly GCA_007693555.1. Lineage (GTDB taxonomy): Bacteria > Bacteroidota > Bacteroidia > Bacteroidales > UBA7960 > SKVR01. The sequence goes on along the minus strand of REDJ01000057.1, from coordinate 10,732 downwards.
TCGAAGCTGGAGACAGAAGCTGATGTATTGAAACGCAAAATTGAGAATATATTATACACCCATTCTTTAATGCCTCAACTTCGCGGCGATATTCTTAAACTTATTGAGGAATTGGATGGGATTATGAATCAATGCAAAAAAAGCCTTTTCCAGTTTGATGTAGAGGTGCCTTTTATTCCTGCTGAACTTAACCAGGACATGATTAAACTCACAGAAATCTGCATTTCGGCTGTAGAGTCGGTAATACCTGCAGCCCGCGCATATTTTAAGGACCCTGCATCGGTTAAAGAGAAAATTCACCGGGTATATCTTTATGAAAATGAGGCAGATAAACTGGCTGATGCCATAAAACGGAAAGTTTTTCAGGACATGCCCGGCATAAAAAGACTGAGTGAGAAATTTCATCTTCGCTACTTTACTCTTCATATAGAAATGATATCTGATGGTGCACAGGATGTAGCCGACCTGCTTTCGGTAATGGCTATCAAACGGACTCTGTAAATCTTTTATAAGATGCTTTTTTTAATCTTTCTGTCAAGCGGTTTATTCCTGGGGTGGTCATTAGGTGCCAATGATGCGGCCAATATTTTTGGTTCGGCAGTAGGTTCCAGAATGATCAGCTTTAAACGTGCTGCCTGGATAGCAAGTATTTTTGTAGTTATAGGTGCCGTGTTCCAGGGTCAGGGAGGTTCGGAAACACTAAATGAACTGGGCACTGTGGATGCTTTGGCAGGGGCATTTACGGTTTCACTTTCGGCGGCTTTTATTGTATTGATAATGACCCGCAGAAGTTTGCCGGTATCCACATCTCAGGCTATTGTAGGTGCCATTGTAGGATGGAGTATGTTTACGGGCAATCCTACCGATTATAAAGTTCTTGGCAAAATTGTAAGCACCTGGGTAAGTGGTCCGATATTGGGGATGATATTTGCCGCTTTGCTGTTTTTATTGTTGCGAAGAGTTTTGCAAAGGGCAAAAATTCATATTATAAAACTCGATTCCTATATCCGCACTGCCCTTATTATTGTCGGAGCCTTTGGTGCATATAGTCTTGGTGCGAATAATATTGCCAACGTAATGGGTGTTTTTGTTAGCTCTGCACCTAATGTCAATTTGAATTTTGGGCTGTTTCAACTTGACGGGGTTCAGATTCTTTTTCTGCTGGGTGGACTTGCCATTTCAGTTGGTATTTTCACTTATAGTAAACGGGTAATGGAGAAAGTGGGTAATGGAATTCTTGCTCTAACACCGGAAGCCGCTATTGTAGTGGTATTATCTCAATCGCTCGTACTTTTTCTGTTTTCTTCAAAAGCTTTTGCTTCACTTTTAATATCCCTTGGTCTTCCACCGCTTCCTATGGTTCCAGTATCAAGTACACAGCTGGTTATTGGTGCCCTGCTTGGTATTGGTATGGTGAAAGGTATGCGTGAAGTAAAAATTACAGCACTTGGAGGGGTTGCATTGGGTTGGGTAATTACTCCGATTTTAGCAGGTACTCTGACTTTTTTCAGTTTATTTTTTATTCAGAATGTTTTTGGTTTAAAAGTAAGTACTTTAGAGATAGAACGGGCCGGAGATGTTATTACTCAATTGCAGTCGCCGCAAATAACCAGACAAATAAACATGATTCTTCCAGGGTTACTGGTATTTTCTGTGGGAGTAATTATTTCACTCATTTACATGTTTTTCCGACAACAAAAACTGCGGCTTAAAACCGAAAACGAATTGTTGATGAAGCAGAATGAGATATTCAATTCACAGAGAGCTTTAAAAGATCTTGAAATAAATTCTATACAGGCACACAATACAGTTCTTGCCACGCAACTCGAACTTAAAAGACAGGAGTATAACAGCATATTGCTCAACATTAAGGAGCAGAAGGAGTTCCTTGAAAATATTACCAATGAAATTCATGAGCTGATAGGGAATAAAAACATTGAAAAAAGAGATGAAAAATTAAAAGAACTTTCTCTCTTACTTAAACAACGTATGTCATTTACCCGTGAAATCAATGATTTCTATGAAAAAATAGAAGAAACTCACAAAGGATTTACAGAGAAGTTGCAGGAAAAGCATCCTGATCTTACTGATAACGATGTAAGATTAGCCATACTTGTCAGACTGGGGCTATCATCAAAAGAAATTGCAACACTTATGAATATTTCTCCCAAAAGTGTAGAAATAGCACGCTACAGGTTTCGTAAAAAACTAGGGCTGAAAGAAAGGGAAAGTATGGGGGATTTACTGAAAAATATTTAATCAATTTTCATTTTATATGTCATCCAAAAAATTACAATTAATCGAATTCCAAAATAAGCAATTGAAACTTAATCCATAACAAATGAAGAAAATACTAAGATTAATGGTTTTAGGCCTCGTGCTTCTGATAAGCGGCAATGCTTTCGGGCAGGCCCGAAACGTAACAGGGGTGGTAACATCCAACCTTGATGGCAATCCTCTTGAAGATGTTGCCGTAAGAGTAAAGGGTTCACTGGTATCAGTAAAAACTGATACAAATGGGATGTATTCCATCGGGGTACCGGAGTCTTCATCTCTTACCTTAACTTTTGTTCATCCTGCACACGACCAGTATGAAGAGTTTCTGGGCGGTCGCAGCGAACTAAATGTTGAAATGGTTCATTCGATCCGCTTCAACCAGTATGGCAAAGTGGTTGACCGCAACCCAATGATTATTGAAGAAAGAGAAGGTTACCTGATCATGGAAAGTCTCGACCAGGATTACAAAATCTGGCTTGATTTAAGAGTTCAGACTGATGGTGCCATATTTCTTGGTGATGTTTATAACCCCATTGCCAACGGGGTAGAAATACGCCGGGCCAGAATGGCTTTTAAAGTTGAGTTACCAGGAAACTTTGAGGCAGAAATCGATATGGATTTTGCCGATGGTCTGGCCGATCTGAAAGACGCCTTCCTGCTTTACAATGCCAGCCCAAGACTGGATATTAAAGTGGGGCATTATAAAGAGCGGTTTTCCATGGAACAAAACACTTCATCACGCTATCTTAGTTTCATGGAAAGGCCTACAACCCTTCGCACCATTGCCCCTTCGCGTCATATCGGTTTACAGTTTCATTATTACAGGCCTTATATGATTGCCGTTGGAGGCATCCATTTTCAACCCGCAGGAGATGGGGAAGCAGTGCGAAACCGTAAAGACAATTATGCCGCAGGCCATAATGAAGGTTATTCCTTTACAGGCAAGATAACGGGCCTTCCTTTTTATCATCAGAAAGACAGGGGATTACATGTGGCCGTTTCTGGTTCCTACCGTACGCCTAAAACCCACGATGACATCGATAATGTTCGTTTTGACTCACGGTCGAACATCAACATTAACCGCAAAAAATACATTGATACTGACCGAATAAACCGGGTAAGCAACTACCAGCTTGCCAATTTTGAATTTGCCGGATACTACAACAACATCAAGTTTGCCAGTGAATACATTTTGGCCAGAGTTAACCGCTATGAAAGACTCGTTGATGGTGAACAAACCGGCACCTTACCTTCTGAAAACTTCAGCGGCTTTTACATTATGTCAAGCATGATGCTTTTTGGCGGGCAGATGGTTTACAACTATTACCAGGGAGAATTCACCATGCCTGAAAGAGGCAGGAGCTGGGGAGATATTGAGCTGGGTGTCCGCTATGACTTTTCTGACTTTAACAGCCGCCCCGAAGGAGTAATGGCTGGTTCAGGTGAAGGGTTAACCATTGGTCTGAGCTACTACACACCTAAGAACGTAAAACTGATGATCAACTACGGCTATCTCAATTTTGACCGTTATGCCAATCAGCGTGGCCGTTTGTTCATAGGCACTGATGCCGATGGTAATCTGACCCGCGATCCCTTGCTGGCAACAGAACTGACAGGCAAAGGAGGTGAAAATTTCCATTTCCTCGGTTTCAGGGCACAGGTTTCATTCTAATGGTCTTATGAATTTTTGAAAAACAGCATAAATTATGAAAAAAAATATATTTATTATAGCGCTAATTATGATTGCCGTTTTAATGGCATCATGTGTAAAAGATGAAATGGCACCTGCGCCTGAACCGGAACCCGATCCAGAACCCGGAGATCCCGTTTTGGTGCACTACTGGCATTTTAATGAAATGACCGGTGAAACAGTTACGGAAGTACCTTCCGATTTCTCGGCACCTGGTTTATCCGCTTTAATAACCTATCCCGGAACAGGCGATGGTTATATGGATGCGCGCACACACAGGGAAGCCGATCCTGTATCCAATCTTAACCTGCGCATGGGCCAGGCTGCAAACCAGGGAGCTGTTTTACGCGCAAGGAATCCGGCCATTACACGTGAACTGGTTTTTGATATCCCTTCTACCGGGTATTATAACCTGGTATTCACCCTGGTGGCCACCCGTTCTGAAAATGGCAGCCAGGAGCAGCAGTTGCAGATTTCATTTGACGATGGTTCAAACTGGACCAATGTGGATGACCCCTACTATATTCCTTCCCTGCCTGAAAATGAAGGCTATGTTTTGAAAGAATTCGATCTTTCTGAATTTGAACAGGCAAACGATAACCCCAATCTGAAGATCAAAATTCTTTTCGTAGGTGAAGGTAATGACAACCTTAGTGGCAATAACCGTTTAGACAATATTACACTTGACGGTGTTCCCATTTTAGGTGGCGAGCCCGCAAAATTGTCAATACCATCAATAAATTCAGGGCAGGATGTTTATGCAGGTGAAGAATTCAGCATTGATGTTACTGCATTAGACGACACAGGCTTACCCGCTGAAGCTACATCTGATATTTCTCTCACCATAAGTGTTGAAAACGGCAGCGGTAGCCTTTCGGGGACTCTCAGTGGTGTTATTCCGGCCGGAGAGTTTACAACAACTGTCGAAGGACTTATATATGGTGCAGTTGAAGAAGGCGTAATACTCAAAGTGGAGGCTAATGGCCTTCAAGAAGGAGAAAGCGATCCTTTTGATGTTCTGGCCAGAATGTATACGCTGACTCTTGTATCCAACATTGCCGATGCAGGCACTTTAACCGGAGCCGGCGAATATGCTGAAGGTGCCGAAGTTACCATTGATGCTGAGGCGGATGAGGGTTTTGTATTTCTGAACTGGACAATTGGTGAAGAAGTTTTCGCAACAAATGCCAGTCATACCTTCAACATGCCGGCAGAAGACCTTGAGATAACTGCCAATTTTGAAGAACTGCCTGACGATGGAACGGTTCTTATCCATTACTGGCATTTCAATGAGTTGGATGGAAGCACTGTTACTGAAGTTGCGCCAGACTACTCAGCATCGGAGTTATCTGCTCTGATAACTTATCCCGGTACCGGCGACGGTTATATGGATGCACGTACACACAGGCCTGCCGACCCGGTTTCCAATTTCAACCTGAGAATGGGCCAACAACCCAACCAGGGTGCTGTTTTGCGTCTACGCAACCCCGCAAATACCAGGGAAGTGCTCTTCCAGATCCCATCTAACGGTTATGAAAACCTTATCGTTACCTGGGCTGCTACACGCTCTGAAAACGGTGGCACACATCAACAATTTGAATTTTCTGCTGACGGGGGCAACACATGGCAAATCGTGGGCGAAGACATAGAAATTCCGTTTATCGGAGAAGGTGATGATGTAGGGCAATATGCTGAGATTGTCATTGATCTATCTGATTATCCTGAAGTCAACAACAACCCCGATCTGTATTTCAGAATTTTGGCCGTGGGTGAAGGAGCAGACAACCTGAGCGGAAATCAGCGTATCGACAATTTCACCCTTGACGGCATTGTTATCGAATAATTCTTTGAGTACAAAATCTTATAAACATCATACTATTTAACAGAAAAATCAAAATAATTATGGGCAAAGAAGCTATGAAAATTGGCGAAATCTCCAAACCACGATTTGAGTTTCGTTCCTTCGGACAGGATTTTGAAGAAGCACATTACCGCATGTCAAGGCTTTCGGTTCCAGTGCCGGAGAAAGTCTGGGAACGTGTTTCCGAAGAGATTTATATCATCTCGCGCACCAATGATGTAAACAACACCAAAATCCGGGACGGAAAAATGGATATCAAAACCTATGTACAGACAGTGGATGGCCTGGAACAATGGAATCCACTTATGAAAGGTGAATTCCCCATAAAGGCAGAAGTACTTAAAAATGAAGTTTTCCCGGCTTTTAAAGTGCAAATGCCTGAACTGAACAAGGATGTTTACACATATGAAGAGTTTATGGAAATGGTAAAAGCCAATAGCGACCTTCTTCCTGTAAGAGTAAAGAAGGAACGGTATGGATACATGGTAAACAATACCATTTGTGAGTTTGGATATGTCTTGATCAATGGTGCACAAATATGTACCATAAATTCCGAATCCACAGAGATTGAAGACATCAAAAAAACCATTGCAGATGTTGGTTTGGAAGGTGTGGAAAATATCAATTATCTTCAGGCCATCAAAAGGGTTACTGGCATGATTGATAAACCCCTGGCAAATGAATAACGCAATCCCGAATCGCTTCCAGCTCTCGGGATCTCCGCTTCGCTGCGATAACTTAATAACTTAATAACTCATTAACCTAATAACCAAACAATGGCGCAAGAAATAGAAAGAAAATTTCTCGTTAAAGGTGAATTTAAAAACCTGGCAACCAAACAAACCCGTATTACCCAGGGTTATCTTTCATCAGTTCCTGAAAGAACTGTAAGAGTTCGTTTAAAAGGTGATAAAGGCTTCATTACTATAAAAGGCATCGGGAATGCTTCCGGAGCAAGCCGCTACGAGTGGGAAAAGGAAATTCCTGTAAACGAAGTTGAGGAGCTTCTGAAAATTTGCGAGCCTGGTGTAATTGATAAAACCCGTTATCTTGTTAAGAATGGCGATCATGTTTTTGAGGTCGATGAGTTTTATGGAGACAATGAAGGACTCATCGTTGCCGAATTGGAGTTAAAATCGGAAGATGAAAGTTTTTCTAAACCAGAATGGCTCGGGAAAGAGGTTACAGGCGATGCCAGGTATTTCAATTCCATGCTAATGAAAAATCCTTATAAAAACTGGTAATTGAGAAAAGAAAAAACGAAAATGTATCACAAAACTTCTGATTTTGAAAAAATCCGTAAAAGCAGGAGTAATTGCAATACAGAATTATGCCCGGAATTTGAAAAGATGTTGAAAGCAATTATTTAGAATGTTATTTGTAGAACCAAAGAAAATCTGATGGATAAACCTGAAATAAAACCCATAGCAGATAATAATGGCAATAACAATAATGATTTTGACCCGCTTGACATGCACAACTATCGCATTGAAAGGCTGCCCAAACGCGAACGGTCAGAATTTGAGATATGGTTGGCACGCATTGGTGCTCCCCTTGCCGTGTTGGTTTTTATTTTGTTTGCATTTGTTATTGACCTGTCATTTCTGCAGAATATTGACCCGTTAAGCCTGGTTGCAGACGCAGCACAAAAACAATATGCCGAGATTGGTGCCGAAGCCTTTGCAAGGAGCAATTCATACATGCTTGCCATATTCCTTGCAGCCATCATTTTATGGATGACGCAAGCCATACCTAACTATCAAACCTCACTCATCCTTATTATTGCATTGGTGCTCACTGGTGTGCTGCCCGAAAGGCAGGCCTATGCCCAGTTGGGTCATCCGGTAATGTGGCTGAATATCATGTCGTTTGTATTGGCCAGTATGCTGGTTGAAACAGGAGTAGCCAAGCGATTTGCCCTATGGTTTATATTAAGATTCGGGAAAAATGCAGGTTCAATTTTTTTGAGCTTTATTGTCATCAACATGATCCTTTCGGCATTTATTTCAGCCACAACAGCCAAGGCTGCCATTTTGCTCCCCATTTTTATGGTTATCGCAGCCATTTATGGCGTAAGACAGGGCAAAGGGCATAAAAATTTTGGCCGAAGCATAGTATTGCAAAACCTGCTTAATATCAACCTTGGTGCGGGTGCTTTTGTAACCGGATCGGGAGCCAATTTATTGGCAGCAGCATTAATTGGTGGTGCAATAGGTACGCCGGTTTTCTTTTCCGACTGGCTATTTGCCATGTTTCCCAAAATGCTGCTGATGATGTTTTTGGGTTACATTCTGGCAATGAGGGTATTTTTTCCCCTGGCACCTGAAGAAAGATTGCCCCAGATTAAAGGAGGAATGGAAAGATTACGACTGGAATACGAAAAACTGGGCAAGATTGATTTTCAGGAAATAAAAGCCATCATCATTTTTCTTTCCATCCTTTCACTTTGGGCAACAGACAGATTGCACGGAGTAAGTGCAACGGCAGTGGCTTTTGTAGGAGCCATCATCGCTCTTTTACCCCGCATCGGTATCATCAAGTGGAACGATGTGGATATTCCCTGGCACTTATTACTCTTCTCTGCAGGGGCTTACACCCTTGGAGCCGGATTTGGAATCACTGACCTGCCTTCTATCAGTATAAATGCATTTTTCGATAATATTGGAATTGGTGAAGAAACCGATTTCTGGAAATTATATCTTTTGCTTACCGGCGTAATGTGCTTCAGTGCACTGATATTTCAGTCAAAAACCATGCGGGCCATGATTTTTGTACCTATTGCCATTGGTGTGGCAAGCCGGTTTGGCTTCCCGATAATAAGCCTTGCGCTTCCGGTAGCATTCATGATTGAGCATGTATATGTTTTGCCCTTCAACAGCAAACCCGCTGCTCTGCTTTATGAAACCGACCAGTACAGCCTTACGGATGCATTCCGTTTTGGAATTACACTTATGGTCATCGGCTGGGTTCTGAATATTATTGCAGGCGAAACCTGGTTCCGCTTCCTGGGTATAACACCAGATGGTGTATTTGGTCTGTTTTAAGTTTATTTTAATTATGAGAAAATCTATTGATTTGTAAATGCAAACAAGTTACTTTTAAAACATTTTTATTTATTTATTAATCTGAAACCATTATGAAAAAAATCCTTACAATACTCATTACAATCTGCGTCCCTGCAATGCTCTGGGGGCAAATGGTCATTACCCAATGGCCTTTTGATGTGGATGGAGATCTTAGCTCCAGCAATGGAGTTGGACAGGCCGCAACGCTTATCGGGGGAACTACAGAAGTTTCGCAGGATGATGCACTACGTGTCTCCGATTTCCCTGATCAATTTGAAGCAAGCGGTACTGCCGGAATTGAACTCATGGCCAGCACCGAAGGTTTTGAAAATATTTTGCTTGAGTACAAAGGCCGTACCTCAGGTACCATGTCACGTTGGGCCGAAATTCATTATACTCTTGACGGTGGAAATGAATGGCTGGTTCTGACTGATAACCAGGGTGGTCTATTCCCCAGGGATGAATGGCACGATTTCTCATTCGACCTGGGCCAAATTACAGGTGCCAATGACAATCCTGATTTTGGGATCCGGATTGTTTCCATTTTCTCACCAGTTGCCTTTGAAGATGGGCTGGGAAACAGTTTTGTTGCTGATACAGCCTATCATCGGGCCAGAGATGACGGTGGTGGAGAATATTCAGGAGGAGGAAACTGGCGCTTTCAGGATGTAACCATCAAGGGTTCTGTTCCCTTAAACCGCACACCCATTACTCAATGGCCCTTTGACGTAGACGGAGAACTTGGCTCTGATAATGCTGTTGGGCAGGATGCTCTATTAATCGGGGGTACAACGGAAGTTTCGCAGGATGATGCGCTGCGTGTGACAAATTTCCCGGAACAGTATCAGGCTAGTGGAACGGCAGGAATTGAACTCATGGCCAGTACGGTTGGTTTCGATAACATTTTGCTCGAGTACAAAGGCCGTACCTCAGGTACAATGTCTCGTTGGGCTGAAATTCACTATACCCTTGACGGTGGAAATGAATGGTTGGTTCTGACTGATAACCAGGGTGGTCTATTCCCCAGGGATGAATGGCACGATTTCTCGTTCGACCTGAGCCAAATCACAGGAGCCAATGAAAATCCTGATTTTGGTATCCGTATTGTTTCTATATTCTCACCGGTTGCCTTTGAAGATGGGCTGGGAAACAACTTTGTTGCTGATACAGCATACCACCGGGCCAGAGACGATGGTGGTGGAGAATATTCAGGAGGAGGAAACTGGCGTTTTCAGGATGTAATACTATCAGGTGTACAACAAACAGGTGGAGAAGCCACTAAACTCGCTGTTACTTCTGTAAATAACAATGACCCCGTTTACGCAGGAGAAGAATTTTCACTGACAGTACAAGTTCTGGATGCTGACAACCTGCCTGTAGAGGTTACTGAAGATGTTACCTTTACAATCGCCCTTGAAGAGGGTACAGGCACACTCACCGGAGATCAAACGGGTACCATTGAAGCAGGAAGTTCATCTGTTACCATTGCCGGCTTCACATATGATGTTGTGGAGTCTGGTGTGATTATAAAAGTAGAAGCCGATGACCTTGAAGCAGGTTTAAGTGATACCTTTGATGTTTTACTAAGGACTTATAGCCTTGTATTGGTTTCAAACATACCCGGTGCAGGCGAACTAACAGGTGCCGGAGACTATGCAGAAGGTGATGAAGTAACCATTGAAGCCATTGCAAACGAAGGGTATGATTTCGTCAACTGGACCCTGGATGGTGAAGAATTTGCCGAAACAGGTGAGTTTACCTTTGATATGCCTGCAGGAGACTTAACCTTGACGGCAAATTTTGAAGAAATTTATACAGGTGGCCCAATGCTTGTTCACT
>REDJ01000241.1 GCA_007693555.1 Bacteroidota bacterium | reverse complement strand
CCTCATCTTTTTTTAAAGGTGGGGGTTTTTTGTTATCTGTATATTACGAAAATGCCTGCCAGCGCAGATGGTACTCCCGCAGGAGCGGGATTACATCATGCAAGCATTTCAAAAGGCAAAAAATCCCTTTTTAAATGCTGCATTCAGTGAACTTACCGGGGTAATATCCGGGCTCGGTCGCCGGATTTTTTATAAGCCTCTATCCAAAAAGGATAGGGGCTTTTTTGTTAGGGTAATCCCCGGGAGAGTCCCGCATAAGGCGGGATCTCTTCGTTGTAGTACTTTTACTGCGAGCAAAGCTCTTGTAAAAGCACACACTCAGACGATATGTCGTCCCGCATTACGCGGGATCCCTTCGTGTAGCACTTTCACATCGGCAGATGCCTTGTGAAAGTACACACTCAGATGATCGCCGGATTTTACAAACCCTCATCTTTTTTTAAAGGTGGGGGTTTTTTTATGCAGGAAACGAAATCAGTTTTGGTTATCCACTCATTAACGAAGAAAAGCCCTGCAAAAAATGCAGAGCTTTTTCAAAAACAAAAACAACATAAGGGGGTAAAACGGCTTATTTTGTTGTGAGAATACTTTCTGTGGTTAGTATTCTGTGGTTAAACATTGACTTGATTTCCGGTTCTTCAACCTCTTTTTCGGGCTTGATAAAATACCTGATGTCAAATGGGGGTTCTTTTTCAATTTTATTTTCTGCATTGAAAATATTCACTATTACCCTGGTGTCAAAATTTAACTCTTCTTCAAAAATTTCATCAGAATTAAATATCAATTCAAGTTTAAATACTTTTGAAGTGTTGCGTTGATCAATTGCTTCAGGAAGTTCAGCAAAAGCTTGAAGCATAGGTAAACTAAAGATGATAACAAGGATGATGGGTTTAAAATTTGTTTTCATGGCACTAATATTTTGATTGTTGTAATTTGGGTTTTAATCCTGACAAAAAAGAATCTGCAGATTTTTATGATTATGACGCATTGCTATGATTAAATGTTACAGCATTTAGACAAAACAAATCGAATCTTTTTCCTAATTTTGAAAACCTTCACAGGCAGAAGGATTTACTGTAAATAGTTCATGACGTGACAGACAAATTCACACAATTCATTTTTAAAAATAAACTCTTCCTTCCCCACGAAAAAATTCTCCTTGCTGTCAGTAGTGGTATGGATTCAGTCGTAATGACTGATCTTTTCAAAACTGCAGGTTATCATTTTGCCATAGCTCATTGTAATTTCAAATTAAGAGGGAGTGATTCAGATAAGGATGAAGTTTTTGTTGGTGAACTTGCATCACGATTGGGGACAGAATTCTTTACCCGGTCATTTAACACAAAGTCTTTTGCAAAAGAAAAAGGCATCAGTATTCAAATGGCTGCCCGTGAATTAAGGTATGCATGGCTGGAAAATATCAGGGAAAAGCATGGCTTTAGCTGGATAGCCACTGCACATCATAGAGATGATAATACGGAAACCATAATATACAATCTTACAAGAGGTACAGGCTTAAAAGGCCTTCAGGGAATTCCTGTAAAGAATGGAAAGATCATCAGACCCTTGCTGAACTTCAACCGTGAAGAAATTGAATGGTATATAAAAATTAATTCTCTAGCATATAGGGAAGACCTGTCTAACCGGGAAGATAAATATACCAGGAATAAGATAAGGAATAAGATTATTCCGCTACTGAAAGAAATTAATCCAGCCGTACATAAATCTGTTCAGGAATTATCTGAGATTTCTTCCAAAACTTACAGGCTTCTGGATTATTTTATCTCAAGGGATTTTAAAAGTCACGTTTATGAAAAAGATGGGAAAACCTTCATCCCGGTAAAGTTATTATTTGAATATCCTGAAAGGGAAATCATCATTTATGAATTACTGAAAGATTTTGGATTTAAATCACCCGAAATTGATGAAATTGCTTTAAGCCTTGAAAAGCAGGCAGGTAAATTATTCTTCTCGCAAGATTATGTATGTCTGAAAGACAGAGATTATCTTATCATTTCCCAAAGAGCAACTGATGAAAAGACAGAGATTTTTATTCATTCGGATCAGAAAGAAATTCCATTTTCACGCGGATTAATGAGGATGCAAACTTTAGATATTGATGAGATCAATGATTTTAAAGCGGATTCAAATATCGCATATCTGGACTTTTCGTTGTTGAAATTTCCTCTGAAACTGCGTAATCCCAAAGAAGGTGATTATTTTGTTCCGTTTGGGATGTCAGGAAAGAAGAAGATCAGCGACTTTTTAACTGATATGAAAATACCAAGAACAGAAAAAAGCAAAGTTTGGTTACTGACTTCTGATGATAAAATAGTGTGGGTTGTTGGATTAAGAATTGATAACCGTTTCAGAGTAAAGAAAACAACTCAGAAGCTATTGGAAATAAAATTATTGGATCAAACAGAATGATTATTTTAATTTTGCACCCTTAAAAGATTTCATATATTTCAATGATTACATATTTTTAAGACTGGTGATGCAAACCAAATCCTTTACAAATCGTTTGCTTAAGGGCGATAAATAAGAACAGATATGACACATTTTATGAAAAAGTTTTTTACAGCCGGTATCTTCATTTTGCTGGCCGGAATTATGAGCCTGCAGGCGCAGATACTGGAGCCTGTGAAGTGGAGTTTCTCACAGGAGAAAACATCTGAAAACACTTATGATGTTAAATTTACGGCTCACATTGATGCAGGCTGGTCGATTTATGGAATGGATGTGCCTCCCGGAGGGCCTATCCCTACCACCTTTGAATTTAATGACCCGAGTGGTTTTCGCTTTGTAGGCGATATGCAGGCACCCAACCCGGAAGTGAAGTTTGATCCGAATTTTGACATGGAAATAGCCATGTACAGCGACCGGGAAGTTACTTTCAGACGCACTGTGGAAGTTTTATCTGAAAGCCCTGTAAAGGTTACCGGTGAATTGATGTTCATGTGCTGCGATGCAACTTCCTGCTTACCCCCCGATTATATTGATTTTTCATTTAATCTTCCAGGCAGGGAGAGTCCTGCAGCTCAACCTGAAATTGCAGTTGCTGATATACAGGATGAAGCTGAAGAAGATGATACAGATGAACTGGTGGAAGATGAAACCAGCGATGAAAAAGAGGCAGAAACCCGTATTTATGTTCCGGAAGCCGATGGAGAAACCGGACGCTCATTTTGGGGCATGTTTATTACAGGGATACTGGGCGGATTGCTTGCTTTGCTTACTCCGTGTGTATTTCCGATGATTCCCCTAACTGTAAGTTTCTTTTTACGCAACTCCGAGAACCGTGCAAGAGCCATTCGTGATGCTTTGTTATATGGTTTCACGATTGTTTTCAGTTATGTAGTTCTGGGTCTGGCTATAAGTATGATCTTTGGTGCCGATACCCTCAATGCTTTGGCAACAAGCCCCGGCTTTAATCTGTTCTTCTTTGCTCTGCTGATATTCTTTGCAGCATCATTCTTTGGAGCATTTGAACTTACCATGCCTGCAAGCTGGTCAACAGCTCTTGACAGCAAGGCTGATAAAACCGGCGGGTTGATAGGTGTTATCCTGATGGGATTCACTTTTGTACTGGTTTCATTTTCCTGCACAGGACCCATTGTGGGTACCTTGCTGGTTGATGCTGCCACAGGCGGAAATGTATTTGGACCGGCTATCGGAATGCTTGGCTTTAGCCTTGCGCTGGCCATACCATTTAGTCTTTTTGCGGTATTCCCAACGGCATTGAAGTCGCTCCCCAAGTCAGGCGGATGGATGAATGCTGTAAAAGTAGTACTTGGGTTTGTTGTCCTGGGCTTCTCGCTTAAATTTCTTGCCACTGCCGATGCAGTTGCACAATGGGGGATACTTGACCGTGAAGTGTTTATCGTATTATGGATTGCTATCTCACTTCTATTAGGTCTCTATCTGATCGGAAAAATCAAATTTGCTCATGACAGTGAGCTGAAATATTTAAGTGTGCCCCGTTTGGTACTGGCCATAATTGCCTTTGCCTTCGTATTTTATCTTTTACCCGGACTTTGGGGGGCACCACTGAAAGCGGTAAGTTCATTCCTTCCTTCCCCCGTAACACAGGATTTTGACTTGAGCCGTGGGGTTGCATCCGCAGCTCCTGCTGCAAGTTCAGATATTTACGTGGGTGAAAGTGTAAAAGAAGGTCCCCATGGATTAATGGCTTTTACTGACTACGAAGAAGGTATGGCTGCGGCCCGCGAAGCAGGAAAACCTGTCTTCCTGGATTTCACTGGCCTGGGATGTGCCAATTGCCGCAAAATGGAAGCCGGTGTGTGGTCTGACCCCCGGGTTTTGCAAAGACTTGCCAATGACTTTGTAAAGATCTCTCTTTTTGTCGACGACCGTACTGCATTGCCCGAAGACCAGCAGTTTGTATCTTCAGCACTGGGTCGTGAACGTACTATCAGAACCGTAGGCCAGAGATGGAGCGTTTTCCAGGCTGAGCGTTATAATATGAACACCCAGCCTTATTATGTGATTCTGAATCACGATGAAGAAATGCTGGCTCCACCCA
>REDJ01000240.1 GCA_007693555.1 Bacteroidota bacterium | reverse complement strand
CCTTCTACGGTGCCTCTGATCAATCCGGCATCACGAAGTTCTTTCAGATGCTGATTGACCGTGGTGCGACTCAGGGGGAGTTCTTCGGCAATATCGCCTGTGATGCAGGTTTGTATTTCCGCCAGGTATTGCAATATAGCCAGACGAGCCGGATGAGCCAGCGCTTTGAATAATTTGGCACGGTGCGTCAGGACTTGATCGAAGTTTGCTTCTTTAGTTTCATGCATGACGATAAAATTCAGATAACATCAATTTGACAATTACAAACGTGACGCAAAAATACGTTATATTTTTGTAATAACGTAATTTTACGTCATTAAATTTTTGTTAACTGCGCTTTTTGTGTCAGGGTGTAGATGTGACAGCGCAGACAACTACCTTGCATTACCTGAAAACAGCTTTGATATTCTTATATCTTACCTACTTTCCTGGAATTATTAGTGAAATCCTTCTGAAATCCTTGTCTGAAAAAAATGCAAAACCGATTTTGTTTCAAATGAAACTAATATCTTTGATAAACAAAGCTTGTAAGCTGTAAACATTTATTAAGTTTCCCAGGTGACATACATAAAGTTTTGAGCGAGTTAAAAGAGCAGTAATACAACTTCCTTTAATCGGGATTTAAATCGTAAATTAGAACACAGGAAGCACATACCAATGACCAAAATCCAAAACCTTACCCTCTGGGTGACAGAATTCACGGAAGAGATGTTTCAATGGGCTTACCACAAAACATCATCAGAAGAACTGGCCCGCGACCTGGTGCAGGATACTTTTCTGGCTGCCACAGAGAAATATGAGAATTTTCAGGGAAAAAGCACGCCCAAAACCTGGCTTTTTGCCATTCTCAACAACAAAATTATTGACCATTACCGCAAAAAGGTAAAGCAACCTACGGTGCGGGGAGATGATTTGTTTGTTGAAGTTTTTGATGAAAACGGCTCATGGCAATCGCATCATGTGCCCAAAGACTGGCATCAGGAGGATGAGCACCTGTTGGATAATGAAGATTTTAAAAAAGTACTGAAGGATTGCTTGGATGTTTTACCGGAACACTGGAATACCTGTGTAAAACTAAAATATATGGTTAATAAAAGTGGCGAAGAAATCTGTCAGGAACTGGGCATTGCACCGACCAATTACTGGCAAATCATCCACCGGGCAAAGCTTCAGCTGCGACAGTGCATTGACAGTAACTGGAAAATATAATTATGATGCCTTCTCTGAAAAGCAATATAATATGAAGTTTTTATTATACTTTTAGCACGATGCAAAAACTCTTCAAAATACTATTTCTCTCATGTTTAAAAGCTTCCGAACTGGTTGAGAAAAAGATTCATTTCAACCTCAGCTTTACCGAGAAAATGCAGCTAAAGCTTCATAAGTCGATGTGCGGGGCCTGCAGGGTATATGAGAAGCAAAGCAACTTCATCGAAAAAGGGATTTCTATGCAGAAACCCGGGCAGGTAGACCCGGAAAATGTTGAGCAACTGAAAGTAAATATCAGAAAAATGCTGGAAACTAAACATGAAGAATAAATCTTCCCAAAATCTTATAAAACTATGCCCCGGATACATGTTACCGAGCATGCCCAGGCCCAGGGACGGCTCAAAGAAATCTATGACAACCTGCTGCAAAAGCGTGGAAAGCTTGCCGATATCCACAAGATTCAAAGCCTGAGACCTGAAAGCATTGCCCATCATATGGAGCTATATATGGAGATTATGTTCAGCCGGTCTGAACTTTCACGTGCCCGGCGTGAGATGATGGCCGTGGTAGTATCGGTGGCCAATGGATGCCAGTATTGCACCATGCACCATCTGCAGGCCGTGAAACACTATATAAAAGACCCACAACAACTGGAGGCCATAACACAATGGCCAAAAGAAGGCATACTTAGCAGTGCCGATAGCGCCCTTTGCAATTTCGCACGCCACCTCACCCTCAACCCCGGAGAGCACGAAGAAAATGACTATACCCAGACTTTGCGCGTAAACGGATTTTCAGATGAAGCCATTCTGGATGCCGCATTGGTAATTGCCTATTTCAATTTTGTCAACCGCATCGCCCTTTCGTTGGGCCTAAAGGCTGATGAAAAGGAGATGGGGGGATACAAATACTAAGACACATTCTCTTATTTTCATATTTTCTCAGAATTCTTGTCAGGATTTCATTTCACCTTCGTCTGTTTAAGAAATGTTTTCTCCAAAGCATCATAGACAGCCTTACGATGGCTATAATATGTTGATGGAGGAAATGAAAAAACCATTTATTCACCTAAAACGAAAATCTTATGAAATTCTTCATGCTGAAAATCTCCATTATCTTATTCTTTTTAGTTGCCTTTGCAGGCAATTCCTATTCCTTAAATCCAGAAGCAGAAGAAAAGGGTCTGCAATTTCTGAACATTAGCTGGGAAGAGGCTTTGCAAAAGGCTCAGGCAGAAAACAAACTCATCTTTGTTGATTTTTATGCCGAGTGGTGTGGACGTTGCAAGAGGTTAAAAGAAAACACCTTTCCCGACCCGGAAGTAGGTGCGCTTTTCAATAAGAATTTTATTAACCTTGCTTTTGACATCGAGAAGGCCGACGGAAAAGCCCTGGCCGAAAAATACGATGTACGCCGTCACCCCACCCTGCTGTTTGTAAACGGACAAGGCGAAGTGGTTGAACAGGCTACAGGCTTTCAGAATACGCGAAGGCTGATTCAACTCGGCCAAAGTGCATTAACAGAGTAATGCCCCATTCTTTCTCTTTCATTGGTGCAGGCTGCTCAGTTTAATACCCTCTGGCAGCCTGCATTTTTCGCCAACTTTTTTTCAGATACCATGCATCGGATATACTTACATGTCCTGCTCAACATATGTATTTGGGTTTTGCCAGGAACAAACCCGGCAAGTGCAACTATTGGAAAAAACAACGCTCCCCGCTCTCCCATCAGCTGGGGGATTATACCTGCACTGGCTTTTGATGCTGATTTGGGATTAAAGTATGGAGGTATAATTAACATCTTTGACTATGGCAACTACGATATCTTTCCAAAATATCATCAACACCTTTTTATTCGCCTCATTAATACCACTGGCGGAACTTTGCAGGCACAGGCATTGCTGGAAAGTGATAAAATAATTCCCGGTGTCAAAATCATCACCGAAGCCAGTTATATTAAGGATACCCGGTTTGAATTTTTCGGCTTTAACGCAGCAAATGCTGTGTTCGAAGCATCTTTCAGAGACGCCTCTCACGCAGCTTTTATAAGTGAACACTTTTATTCACTTGGCAGGTCACTTACCCGCCTGCGTATCGACATGCAAACCCATATTAACAATACAAGCCAAAGATTGCTTACAGGTTATACCTTTCAAAATTTTTCCCTTCATCCAGGCAGTGGAGACTCCCTTCTACTGCCAGATAATCAACTTTTCAATGGTTCTCTTTTTGAGCTCTACCAGCAATGGGGAGTTATCGACAGGCAGGAGGCCAGTGGAGGCAACATACATCTGTTTTCACTGGGTTGGGTATTCGACACGCGCAATGAGTATTGCTATTGCACCGATGGGATATGGGCCGAAACATTTTTCCTGTATTCCCCCGGTGCTGCCGGAAGTTTCCTCAACCATGTTGCAACACTCAGGCACCACATGAGCACCTCCGATGACAGGTTTACTTTTTCCTATCGCCTGAGCAGCCAGCAAAAACTCAGCGGCCACAAGCCCTTTTATATGCTTCCCTGGATTTTTGATACCTCCCTTACCCAGGATGGACCGTCAGGAGCATTCGGCTTAAGGGGCGCTTACAGAAACCGAATTACAGGAGATGGTTTCCTGCTCTCCAATATTGAAGGCAAAATGAAAGTGCTGCATACGAATATCCTTAAAAATGATATTTATGCATCGATGGCAGGCTTTTTCGACCTTGTTTACATTACGCAAACCTACTCTTTCTCCACCCGCGACATTCCTGAAACTGCACGACTCCAATTTTTTAAAGAGCAATCCCAGAAGCCTCACTATACTTTCGGACCAGGCCTATACCTGGTATTCAACAAAAACAATATCATCACTATCAACTATGGCTTTTCACCCCAGCAACAAATTGGCTCAGGTGGCTTGTACATCGGTTCCAGCCTTTTGTTTTAAAAAATACTTGTCAGGAATTTTTGTCATTACGTCTAAACAGAAAATTCACATTATACACGCAATTATCTGAAAAAATGAAAACGAAACGAAGAAAAATCATCAAAGTGGCCGCCATTGTGGTAGTAGCAGGTTTACTCATAGGAGCAGGAATCGCTTATTATATGTACAATTTACCTCATAGGGATGTGCAAAGCACACCTACGGATTACAAACTTACTGTAAGTGAACTGGTAAGCGAGTATATCACAGATATGGAGGCTGCAAACAAGAAATACCTTGTGGAAGACGGGAATTCAAAAATACTGGAGGTTACCGGTCTTGTGCTAAGGTCAAGAACCAACATGAACAACCAACGGGTCATTGTATTACAAAACAACGGAGACCCGGCAGGTGTAAATGCAACCCTTACCCA
>REDJ01000116.1 GCA_007693555.1 Bacteroidota bacterium | reverse complement strand
ATATTTTTTTAAAATTTTTTTTGTCTTTTAAAATGTTTTATTTTTCTCCCTTCGTAACAATTCACATGTTTTTTCTTGTTTTTATCTTTGTTGGGTTTGGGGGGGGGCTTCGCCGCCACCAATCCCCAACCTTACCATAATAATTTAACTGACTGTCATTCCGAACGAAACGAAGTGAAGTGAGGAATCTGGATTTTAATAAACAAGAAATTTTTAGTTTTACCTGATAACAATGCTTTAATTGAATATCTTTTGACTGAAACTTTTTTCACCAATTAAAAATCAAAACATTTAATAAATAAAATCCTTAATTTGTATTTTAATATTTAACTGAATTTGCAGAATAAGCTTTTTACATATCGTGATATCTGGAAAATATCCTATCCTATCATCATAGGTCTGGTGGCTCAAAATATCATGCTTGTTATTGACACTGCGTTTTTGGGCAGGGTTTCTGAGATAACACTGGGAGCTGCAGCTATCGGTGGCGTATTTTACCTGTGCATGGTTATGCTGGGAACCGGATTTGCAGTAGGCGCTCAAATCATGATTGGTCGCAGAAACGGGGAAGGCAGATTTACAGCCGTGGGAAAAGTATTTGACCACGCCCAGCTGGTATTAATTTTGATGGCCGTATTATTGTGGTTTCTGCTGCATTTCACTGCAGAAGCATTCCTGAATCAATTTATCAGTTCACCCGATATTTTTAAAGAAAGCCTTATCTTCATTGAGAACAGAAAATTCGGGCTGCTTTTCGGCTTTATAGTACTGGGTTTTAATTCACTTTATGTTGGTAATACCCAGACAATTGTATTAACAATAAGCACTTTTGTAATGGCAGCAGTAAATATTGTCCTGGACTATTTGCTTATTTTTGGTAATTATGGTTTTCCCGAAATGGGTATTGCAGGAGCAGCCATTGCAACAAATATTGCTGAATTTTGCACTTTTCTTTTTTATCTCATCTGGGTTCTGCTAAGAAAGGATCATCTGGAGTTCAATTTATTCAAGCATTTACTGCCTGATAAAGATTTACTGAGGTCACTACTTAAGCTTTCTGTTCCGGTGATGTTTCAATACTTTTTCTCCTTTTCTGCATGGTTTGTATTTTTCCTCATTATTGAACAGATTGGCGAAACCGCACTGGCTGCATCCAATATTACCAGAAGTATTTATATGGTAATTATGATTCCGGGATGGGGTTTAAGTGTAGCAGTGAATACTCTTGTGAGCAATACCATAGGAAGAGGGAGACATGACCTTGTAATTCCTCTCATCTTAAAGGTTTTATTAATAGGTATTGTAATCAGTTTTTTACTGGTTCAATTAATAGTTTTTTTTCCTGAACCCATCATTGGTATTTATACTGAAAGTGAAGTTTTGGTTGAGGCTACCGTACCTTTATTAAGAGTTATATCAGTTGCACTTATTGCTTTCACTCTGGGAATGATTATTTTTAATGGCCTTTCAGGCACAGGTAAAACAATGCTTGCACTTAAAATAGAAATCCTTTCTATTACCTTTTACCTTCTTACAACATTGATTCTTGCTATAGGATTTAAGGCCCCCGCTCATGTAGTGTGGATGGTTGAAATTGTTTACTTTTCAGTTATGGGGCTTTTTTCATTTATTGCTCTGAAAAGATCCAGATGGAAACAACTAAATATTTAGTTTTAAGCATTCAAATTAAGTGCTTTACTTATTGATTTATGTAACTTTCACGGTATTTAAATCGTAAAATATTATGTAGGTTTGCAACGTTATTTTGCCAGACTATTAAATATTCTTCTAATAAGCCAGTTATATAAATACATGAATACATCCAGATCGTTGGTGATTTACATTTCCATTATATTTCTTTTCAATTTTTCAATCGCCGGACCTTCAAAGTTTGAATTATCAGAAGATTTTTCAGGAAGGTCATTTGATCATCCTTATGACTACTCAACTCCATGGGTTGATTCGGTATTTCATTCTCTAAGTCGTGAACAAAGAATTGCACAATTACTCATAATAGAAGTACAAAGCAATCAAAACAGGCGCTATTACGATCGGATAGGAAAGTTAATTTCAGATTACAATATTGGAGGAGTTATTTTTTTCAGAGGGGGTCCGGTAAGCCAGCTTAAACTCACCAACTCCTGGCAAAGACAAGCACAAACACCTTTATTCATATCTATGGATGCCGAATGGGGACTGGGCATGCGACTTGACAGTACTATAAGCTTTCCCCGACAAATAACATTAGGAGCGATTTCAAACGAAAGACTGATTTATGAACTTGGTCTTGAGATGGGATGGCAAAGCCGCAGGATGGGAATTCAAATAAATTTTTCACCTGTAGCTGATGTAAATTCCAATCCGCTTAATCCGGTTATCAATTCAAGGTCATTTGGCGAATGCCGTTACAATGTTTCCCGAAAAAGCCTGGCAATGATGTTCGGCATGCAGGATGCAGGTATTATAGCCAGTGCAAAGCACTTTCCCGGGCATGGTGATACGGACATGGACTCTCACCACATCTTGCCTTGGATTTTTCATCCTCGACAGGAAATAGACTCCATACACCTTTTTCCGTTCCGACATCTCATAAATCAGGGTATTCACTCGGTTATGACAGCCCATTTGGGGATTCCTGCACTTGATGCATCACCCAATATGCCATCAAGCCTTTCAAGAGGTATTGTAAATGATTTACTGCAGGATGAAATGGGTTTCAGGGGCCTGATCATTACTGATGCCCTAAATATGAAAGCAGTAACCGATTTTTACCCACCTGGCAAACTGGAAGTGCAGGCTTTGCTTGCTGGCAACGATATTTTACTCATGCCCGACAATGTTCCTCTTGCTGTCAGAAGTATCAGGCAGGCTATCGACGAACAATTACTTGATGAAGAATACGTGAACCGAAAAGTAAAAAAAGTTCTCTATTTTAAAGAACTTGCAGGTCTTGACAAAGTAAGACCTTTGTCTGTTTCCAACCTTTATAAAGATTTAAACGCATCACGGGTCCACAAACTTAATCGCAAGCTTGCCGAAGCATCGATAACAATAGTTCATAATCAAAATGACTTTCTTCCCTTAAGAAGACTTGATACCCTTAGTATTGCAGCACTCAGCATCGGTTCTTCAGTAGAAAACCCCTTTCAGGCTATGTTGTCAAGATACGCCCGTATAAGCAATTACAGCATTTCAAAGAACCACAACCTGCAGCAAGCAGGTGAAATAAAGCGACAGCTATCAGATTACAATCTTGTTATTATATCGATTCAGGGCAACAGCATGTTTCCAGGCAGGAATTATGGCATCAATGAAGCTACCATTAATCTGGTAAATGAATTGTCAAAAACTCAAAATGTGGTTTTGAATGTTTTTGCCAGTCCATATAGTCTTCAATCTTTTGGAGATGATATCCTTAATTCGAAAGCCATAATGGTTTCATATCAGGATGGCCGGGATTTTGAGGAAGCCTCGGCCCAGGTTATTTTCGGCGCCTTACCTGCAAGAGGCCGCCTGCCGGTATCTGTAATTCCCAATTTTCCCATTTATACCGGAATCAATACTCCGGGAAGTTTAAGAATCAGATATTCAGACCCTGAGGATGTGGGTATCAATTCTGATATGCTTAAAAGAGTTGATAGTATTGCTTTGACAGGAATCGAAGAAAAAGCTTTCCCCGGTTGCCAGATTGCAATTATCAAAGACGGAGCACTTATTTACAACCGTTCTTTTGGCCATCATACATATGAAAATAATGATGCTGTAAAAAATAGTGATATTTACGATTTGGCTTCATTAACCAAAATTATTGCCACAACTGCAGCATTAATGAAGCTCAGCGATGAAGGATTAATAGATATTGACGGACCACTGGGTGCGTATCTTCCCTTGACTCACGGAACCAATAAGGCAAAATTAATATTTAGAGAAATCCTTGCACATCAGGCAAGGTTACGCTCATGGATTCCCTTTTACCTGAATACTTTGGAAGATGGGGTTCCCCGACCTGATATATTTCATGCACATAATTCAGATTTGTTTACGATTCAGGTGGCAAATAATCTTTTCATGAACAATAACTACAGGGATAGCATCTTTCATTATTTACTGGAATCTGAGTTACTGAGCAGGAGAAGATATATTTATTCTGACCTGGGTTTTATTTTATTTGCTGAGATGATTGAAAACCTCACAGGAAAGAGAATTGATGCATATTTAGCGGATACTTTTTTCAAACCAATGGGTTTGAAAAATATAACCTATAACCCACTTGAAAAACATGCAATCAACCGATTAATACCTACCGAAAATGATACTCTCTTCCGAAAGCAAAGTCTCAGAGGTTTTGTACATGACCCGGCAGCAGCAATGCTTGGAGGTGTGTCGGGCCATGCAGGTTTGTTTTCCAATGCCAAAGATGTAGCTATTTTTATGCAAATGCTTCTCCAGGATGGCAGTTATGGAGGTGTTGAATTTATTAAACCTTCTACAGTCCGTGAATTTACCACTACACAGTTTGCGGGAAATCAAAACCGCAGGGCTTTAGGATTTGACAAACCCAGTATTCGCGGAAACGAATCAAGCCCCGCCGCCGAAAGTGCCTCGGTGCTTAGTTTTGGTCATAGTGGTTTCACAGGCACCTATGCATGGGCCGACCCTCAGGAGAATATGGTATTTGTTTTTCTCTCCAACAGGGTGCACCCGGAAGCTTCAAACCGCAAAATATCAGAGTTGAATATTCGCTCACAAATGCATCAGGCAATTTACGACGCCATTTTCTCTCAAAGATTTATTCTTAACACACGGCTACCCTGATTTTTTATTAAAATCATCTCAACTGCATCGTGTTATTCCTTTTTTAAAATTTTGAGTTTAACTTCGAGAAATCAATAGTTCAGTTCCATAGAGCTTTCTGTTGATTAATTCGGGTTTAAAGTTTTATCTTTGACAAATTTTTGCCCAAATGGATAATATCAATATAGTGGAATGGATTGGCTATATCGGTTCTGTAATCATAGCCATTTCGCTAACAATGAGCTCGATAATCCGGTTAAGATGGTTAAACCTTTTGGGAGCTTCCATTTTTTCTACCTATGGGTTTATTATTGGATCAATGCCTGTTGCATTCCTGAATATGTTTATCACAATGATAAATATATTTTACCTGGTCAAAATGTATTCCGCCAAAGACTTTTTCAAAATCCTTCAAATCAAAAGAATCGAAAACCGTTATCTGCAGTTTTTTCTCGATTATTATGCCAAAGACATAAATAAATTCTTTCCTGGGTTTTGTGAGAAGTATCTCAACCAGTCATTCAATAATGATGAATTGTTGTGTTTGCTTATCATCAGGAATGCCAATGTTGCTGGTTTGTTTATTGGGAAAAAAATCAGTGATGATGAAATGCAAGTCGAAATAGATTTTGCAACACCCGAATACAGGGATTTTAAAACCGGCCGGTATATTTACAGGCAAAACATAAACTTTTTTGAAGAAATGGGAATCAAAAAACTGATAACGCACTCCAAAAACAAGGCTCATCTCAGGTACTTAAATAAAATGGGGTTTTATGAACAAAAAAACCAGCATACCGAGAAAATACTTGTAAAACAATTAGTCAGTCAGAATAATTCATAACCATTAATCAAAAGACAAATATTATGAATAAGGTGCTAAAAAATGTAATCATGTGGACTATTGCCCTGCTGTTAACTCTTGCAACAGTAGTTTATCAGCGTATGACAGGACCCACTCATCCTGTACGCGGAAATGTTACCCTTGAAAACGAAGAAATACGCTTCAGATTGATACGCTCATTTCCCATGCCAATGGATGCCCCCATAAGGGTAAAGGTTGAAAGTGAGAAGATCACAGGAAGCTTTGAATACAAAAGAACACCAAGCCATGATGAGAAGACAGTAGAGGATATGGTGAGAAAAGATGAATACCTTATTGCATATATCCCTCAGCAACCCCCTGCTGGCAAGGTAATGTATCAGATAACCCTGCAAGGTGAAGAAGAAAAAGTAAAACTAACTGAGAATCCCATCATCATCAGGTTCAGAGGTTCAGTGCCGGCCTGGGCTTTTATACCTCATGTAATCATTATTTTCATAGCAATGTTGCTAAGCACACGAGCCGGGCTGGCTGCAATATTTAAAGAAAAAACCTTTACACTTACTTTATGGACCTTAATTACGCTGATTGTAGGCGGTTTGATTTTCGGGCCTATCATGCAAAAATATGCCTTTGGGGAATGGTGGACAGGATGGCCTCTGGGAACAGACCTTACAGATAACAAAACTGCAATAGCTTTTCTTTTCTGGGCATATGCAATGGTAAAAGTTTACAAAAATCATTATCACAGAGGTTGGGTTTTGGCAGCATCTGTAATCATGCTTATTGTATTTCTGATCCCACATTCGTTATTGGGATCGGAAATTGACTGGACCCAGGAAGCAATGCCATAAAAGGTGAAGAATAAAAACCTGTTTTCTGTTTAATTATTATCTTCCGTGGCAGTGTTTATATTTTTTTCCACTACCACAGGGGCATGGTTCATTGCGTCCTGTTTTCTTTTCAACTCTGACAGGCTCAGCTTTTCTTGCTCCTGCACCGGGAATATCACTTCTGCCGGCATTAAGTTTACTCATATCGGTGCGACCCGGAGCTTCAGCTGCTCTTACCTGTGAAGGATCTTTAACAGGTAATTGAGCCTTTAGCAGGAATGAAATAATATCCTTGTTAACTCTTTGGATCATTTTTTTGAAAAGCTCAAATGACTCAAACTTATATATCAATAAAGGATCTTTCTGCTCATAGGCGGCACCCTGAACTGATTGCTTTAAATCATCCATTTCACGCAAGTGCTCCTTCCATGAATTGTCAATGATAGCCAGAGTGATATTTTTTTCTATGGAAAGAGTTACTTCCCTTCCCTCAGACTCAAAAGACTTTTTCAGATTGGTAATGACATTCATGGTTTTCATGCCATCGGTAACCGGGATAGCGATATTTTCATAACGTTCTCCTGCATTTTCATACACATCCTTTATAACCGGATAAGCTAACTGAGCCACTGTTTTTATCTTTTCACGGTATCTTTCAGAGGCCTGAATAAATAGCTCTTCTGTAAGTTTTACAGGTTTGCTGTCAAAAAATACAGACTCATCAAATGGCACTTCGATTCCCAGGTTTCGGTATATTTCCATTTTAAAACCTTCAAAATCTCCCGCTTCCTGTGCTTCTATGATCATCTGTTCACATACATCAAAAAGCATATTTGACAAATCAACAGCCAGCCTGTCGCCAAAGAGTGCATTGCGTCGTTTTTTATAAATCACCTCACGCTGGGCATTCATTACATCATCATACTCCAACAACCTTTTCCTTATTCCAAAGTTATTTTCTTCCACTTTTTTCTGGGCTCTTTCAATGGAGTTGGTTATCATTGAATGCTGTATCATCTCACCTTCCTGGAGTCCAAGGCGGTCCATAATCCGGCTGATACGGTCAGAGCCGAAAATCCGCATGAGGTCATCTTCCAGGGAAACGAAAAATTGTGAAGAACCGGGATCCCCCTGACGCCCTGCCCTACCTCTTAGCTGGCGGTCAACACGGCGAGATTCGTGGCGTTCTGTACCGATGATTGCAAGTCCTCCGGATTCTTTTACCCCCGGCCCGAGTTTGATGTCCGTACCTCTACCCGCCATGTTTGTGGCAATAGTAACAGCGCCGGGTCTTCCTGCTTCAGCAACTACCTGTGCTTCTCGCTGGTGTTGTTTGGCATTGAGAATATTATGCTTGATTTTACGAAGATTGAGCATTTTGCTCAGCAATTCAGAAATCTCTACCGATGTAGTACCTACCAATACCGGACGACCATTATTTACAAGGTTTACAATTTCATCAATTGCAGAATTGTATTTTTCGCGCTTCGTTTTATAAACCAGGTCTTCGCGGTCTTCTCTGACTATGGGTTTATTTGTGGGAATTACAACAACATCCAGTTTATAAATATTCCAGAGTTCTCCTGCTTCCGTTTCAGCTGTACCTGTCATACCGGCAAGCTTGCCGTACATCCTGAAATAATTTTGCAGGGTAATGGTAGCGTAAGTTTGAGTGGCAGCTTCAACCTTTACATTTTCCTTGGCCTCAATTGCCTGATGAAGCCCGTCTGAATAACGACGACCTTCCATGATGCGACCGGTTTGCTCATCCACAATTTTCACCTTGTTGTCCATGATGACATATTCATCATCTTTTTCAAATAGCGTATAAGCTTTCAGGAGCTGGTTAATTGTGTGCACCCGTTCTGATTTGGCAGAAAAATCTGTGAGTAGTTTATTTTTCTTCTCCAGTTTTTCCTTCTCAGAAAAACTGCTTTTCTCCAGTTCGGCTACTTCTGAGCCAATATCGGGCAAAATAAAGAATTCCGGATCATCAGATGCACCTGTTATCAAGTCAATTCCCTTATCAGTGAGTTCGATAACATTGTTTTTTTCTTCAATTACAAAATACAACTCATCGTCAATGATATGCATATGCTTGCTTTGCTCCTGCATGTAAAAGTTTTCTGTTTTCTGCAGGATACTTTTCATTCCGGGTTCTGATAAAAACTTAATAAGCGCTTTGTTTTTGGGTAAGCCCCGGTGACATCTGAGCAACAATTCACCACCCTTTTTCTCTTTCTCCCTGTCACCATCGTCTGATGTGAGCAGTTTTTTTGCTTCGGCAAGCAGGCTTGTAATAAGGCTTCTTTGAGCCGAAACCAGTTTTTCAACCTTGGGTTTCATCTCATGAAATTCATGTTTTTCGCCCTGGGGTGTAGGTCCTGAGATAATCAAAGGTGTACGGGCATCATCAATAAGCACTGAGTCAACCTCGTCCACAATGGCGTAATTATGTTTTCTCTGGACAAGCTCTTCCGGATTACGGGCCATATTATCGCGCAGATAGTCAAAACCAAATTCATTATTTGTACCGTAAGCCACATCAGCCAGGTAAGCACGTCGTCTCTCTTCAGAGTTGGGTTGATGTTTATCTATGCAATCTACCCGCAGACCATGAAATTCAAACAGCATACCCATCCATTCCGAGTCACGTTTTGCAAGATAATCGTTAACGGTTACCACATGAACACCTTTTCCCGGTAATGCATTCAAATAAACCGGAAGGGTAGCTACCAGAGTTTTACCTTCACCTGTTGCCATTTCGGCAATCTTTCCTTTATGCAAATGAATACCACCAATAAGCTGAACATCATAATGTACCATATCCCAGGTAATTTCATTACCTCCGGCCATCCAGCGGTTTTTGTAGTAAGCTTTGCCTCCTTTTATTTCAATGCTGGGTCTGGAAGAAGCAAGTTCCCTGTCATAGTCATTGGCAGTTACCTCTACAACTTCATTCTCTTTAAATCTGCGCGCAGTTTCTTTAACAACAGAAAATGCCTCGGGCAGAATTTCTAAAAGTATGTTTTCAATTTTGTCATACTGAACTTTCTCCAACTCATCAATCTCGTTAAAAATCCTCTCCTTTTCATCCATATTCATATCGTACGACTCTGCTTTCTTTCTCAGATCTTCAATCTGCTGTTTTTCCTCTTTAATATGTTCGGCAACCTTCTCCTTTAATTCTAAGGTTTTTGCACGCAAATCGTCATTGCTTAATTTTTCAACGGTAATATAAACATCCTGGATTTGCTTTACCAGTGGCATTACCTCCTTAAGATCCCGTGAAGCTTTATCACCAAAAAATTTCCTGAAAATGCTCAACATAAAATATCGTGGGTTTTATTTTTTGAATGTTTTTTTTCTTATTGGAAAGACCAATAGCAAAGGTACTCCAAATCTGCAAAATAATAAATATTGAATGACTATATTTAAAAGGGATTAAAAAAACCGGCTCCGGGCCGGCTTCCTGTTTTTCTATTCAGGTATTTTTAATATTCATCTTCATGGAAAAAGAAATCATCTTTTGTGGGATAATCGGGCCAGATGTCCTCTATACTATCATAAACATCACCTTCATCTTCAATTTCCTGAAGATTTTCAATAACTTCCATGGGAGCTCCTGACCGCAAGGCATAATCAATTAGTTCTTCCTTGGTTGCGGGCCAGGGTGCATCTTCCAGTTTAGATGCTAATTCAAGAGTCCAATACATAATATGTGGTGTTTATTTTTTTTTGCAAAAGTAATTTTTTTTATAGAATAAGCAAGAAAAAAAAATTTTCTATGAAGATGACTTTAGACATATTATTTCTTTGTTTAGTTTTTAATTAACAAATATTTATCTAAATGTTCTTTATAAATTCAATTTTTTAACTTGTTAAAATCTGTTATATAATAAATGATTTACTCTTTTAAATTACCCGCAATAACATTGACAGGCAAATATTGTTTAAAACCTCTTAATATCTTTACGTGAACAACTGAATTATTCGAGAAAAATTGATTTATAATAAAACCCGGCTTTATTCTTTAATTATTTTCTGACATGAATTATTCCCCTTTGAAAAAATAATTGGGCATTTGGATATAATGATATAGTTTTGATAATGATTTATAGAAAACTCAAGTATTGCAAAAAAAATCTCACCATGAAAAATACCATAAAAAAAATCGCTGCCATACATGATTTATCAGGTATAGGAAGAGTTTCTCTTACCTCGGTAATCCCTATATTATCATCCATGGGTATACAGGTGTGTCCCCTGCCCACTGCGGTTTTGTCATCTCATACACAATACCCTGATTTTTACAAAGTAGATCTTACAGAGCATCTCCTCCCTTTTATCAAACACTGGAAGGAACTTAAACTTGATTTTGATGCTGTATACAGCGGGTACCTTGCATCTGCAGCACAGGTGAAAATTGTAGAGTACCTTATTGATACTTTTTATAAGAAGGATATGCTGGTGGTTGTTGACCCGGTTATGGGCGATAACGGAAGCAGGTACGCATCACTGGGCATGGATCTGGTAAAGGAGATGCAGCGATTGATTCAAAAAGCTGATGTGATTACCCCTAATCTTACCGAGGCTGCTTTGCTGCTGGATGAAGATTACACAGAACTAGTGGATATTAATACAATAAAACAATGGCTCATGAGACTTTCTGAAAAAGGTCCTTCAACTGTTATCATAACCAGTGTTCCCGAACTTCCAAAAAATAAAACCACTTCGGTAATTGCTTACGAAAGCAAAACCCAACGTTTCTGGAAAGTTTCATGCCATTACCTTCCTGCGAACTATCCGGGTACAGGAGACTCATTTACCAGTGCACTTACCGGCTCATTATTGCAGGGCGATAGTTTGCCCATCGCTCTTGATCGTGCAGTGCAGTTCATCTCTTATGGCGTAAGGGCAACCTTTGGCCACAATTATGATACACGAGAAGGAATTATGCTGGAAAGGATACTAAAAAACCTTGATAATCCGGTGAGTATGGGCACTTATGAGTTGTTGGATTAAAAAAAATTAAACTTTAAATGCACATTTAAAAAAAATTATTTTACTTTTGCGCTGCTGATTCAGCAAAAACTTCTTTGAAAAGATGTTTATAACGAAGAGCGGAGAGAACAGGCTCGCTGATGCTCTGGCAACCCACCCTCCCGGGGGAAGGTGCCAAAACCTGCCTTAATGAAGGGAATTATAAACAAAAATTATTATCATGTTTACTACATTTCAATTTCTTAAATCTCTACCGGTATCTGATTCTTTCTGTTCTTCAGATCATTTACCTTTAAAAATCTTCATCAATAACTTCATTCATAGCGTGCATATGTCTATGCGTATGCCTGGCTGCTGATCGCAAATAACTGATCAGTCCGGGCAATACTTATCTGACTTCCTACGGAAGCCATTGGCCTTTTTTGGCTGGGCGAAAATGCCAAAATCCGAAACCCGAAACCCGAAATCCGAAACTCTAAATTAATAAACCTCTCAACTTTTAAACTTATAAACTCTTTAACTTTTAAACCTATAAACTCATAAACCAATGAATAAAATTCTCAACTTCGAAACCCTACAACTCCATGCAGGCCAGGAACCTGATCCAACAACCGGTTCGCGTGCTGTGCCCATATACCAGACAACTTCTTATGTTTTCAACGATGCAGAACATGCAGCCAATCTTTTTGAACTGAAAGAGTTTGGTAATATTTACACCCGCATCATGAATCCCACCACCGATGTTTTTGAAAAGCGTATTGCTGCTCTGGAAGGTGGTGTTGCAGCCCTGGCAGTATCATCAGGTCAGGCAGCGCAATTTATTGCGCTCAATAATATTCTTGAGGCGGGCGATAATTTCGTTTCATCATCTTTCCTCTATGGCGGAACCTATAATCAGTTTAAGGTATCCTTTAAAAGACTGGGGATTGATGTGCGTTTTGCCCCCGGCAACAAACCTGATGAATTTGAAAACCATATCGACGATAAAACCAAAGCCATTTATATTGAATCTATCGGAAATCCCGGTTTTAACATTCCTGACTTTGAAGCATTTGCTGCACTCGCCCGCAAATACGACATTCCACTTATCGTAGATAATACATTTGGTTGTGGTGGTTACTTATGCCGCCCACTCGAACACGGTGCCAATATCGTGGTGGAATCAGCTACCAAATGGATTGGTGGTCACGGTACCAGCATTGGCGGTGTTATTGTAGATGGCGGTAGCTATGATTGGGGAAACGGAAAGTTTCCGCAATTCAGTGAACCGTCTGAAGGATACCATGGACTGGTATTTTCAGATGTATTTGGAAAGAATGGTCCATTTGGCAATATAGCATTTATAATCCGGGCAAGAGTAGAAGGCTTGCGCGATTTTGGTCCGGCTATCAGCCCGTTCAATTCATTTTTACTGCTGCAGGGTTTGGAAACACTAAGCTTACGGGCCCAGCGTCATGCCGACAACGCACTCGCACTGGCAAAATGGCTTGAAAAACATCCCAAAGTAGAAAAGGTAAATTATCCGGGACTGGAATCCAATCCCTATAATTCGCTGGCGAAGAAATACCTTAAAAACGGTTTTGGGGGTGTGCTTTCTTTCATTGTTAAAGGTGATAAAAAACAAACTACGAATCTTGTTGAAAACCTTGAACTGGTGAGCCACCTTGCCAATGTAGGTGATGCCAAAACACTTATCATTCAGCCATCAGCAACCACCCACCAGCAGCTTACAGAGCAGGAACAGCTCGCAAGTGGCGTAAAACCAAACCAATTGAGGGTTTCCGTGGGAATTGAGCATATTGATGATATTGTGGCAGACTTTGAAAATGCTTTGAATAAAATATAAATTATGGAACGCAGATGACGCTGATTAATGATGATTTACAACGATATATAAATCATAAAGCATCATTTCTGATCAGCGTCATCCGCGTTCCATCAAAAATCTCCGAAAATGACAAATCAAAATAACAAGCAAATCATAGGACTATTTGGTTTTGGTGTAGTAGGCGAAGGACTTTATCATGTGCTGCAGCATAGTCACACAACCAATGCTGAAGTAAGAAAGATCTGCATTATTGATCCGCAAAAAGAAAGAAGCATACCCAAAGAGCACTTTACCCTTGATGCTGATGAGGTGCTTGGCGACCCGGAAATTAACCTGATAGTGGAACTCATCAATGATTCGGATGAAGCATTTCACATTGTAAGCCGTGCACTGCAAAAAGGTAAAAGCGTTGTATCGGGCAACAAGAAAATGCTGGCAAAGCATCTACCCGAACTGATTGAACTGCAAAAAGAAAGCGGATCAGCATTGCTTTATGATGCATCGGCCTGCGGTTCAATACCTGTGATCCGAAATCTGGAAGAATATTATGACAATGACCTTTTGCTCTCCATTACCGGAATTCTGAATGGATCATCAAATTTCGTGCTTTCCAAAATCTTTAATGAGAATAAAAATTATCCCGAATCAGTAAAAGAAGCCCAGGAACTGGGTTTTGCTGAGGCCGATCCCACACTGGATATGGGCGGCTGGGACTCGCTTTACAAGGTGGTGATCCTTGCATTGCATGGTTTTGGTGCCATTGTTAATCCTGATGAAGTTTTTGTAAGTGGTATATCAAATCTGCAGCCGGGTGATATCCGTTTTGCAAAAGAAAAAGGATTTCGGTTAAAACTTGTGGCGCAGGCCACCAAGATCAATGGCAAAAGCTTCAACCTTATGGTAATGCCCAAAATGGTAACCGAAGATGAATACATTTATAATGTGGAAAATGAATACAACGGAGTGATCATTGAGGGTTCATTTTACGAAAAGCAGTTTATGTTTGGCAAAGGAGCAGGTGGTTTACCCACCGGAAGTTCCGTTTTATCTGATATTACTGCCCGAATGCATGGGTATCGGTATGAATACAAAAAACGTAAATACTTTAACATTCCGAAACATACAAACGATGTTATTGTGCGTGTTTATTTGCGCTTTAAAAATCTTTTGGATTTCAGCCATTTCGAGTTTGAAACCATTGAAGAAAAACTTTCTTCAAAGAATTTTAATTACGTAATCGGTACAATTAAGCTATCAAATCTCATTCACATAAAAAAGTTAATTCAAACATTGGATGTGTTTCTTGCGTTTTTTGAAAATCCGGAAAAGAAGTCCTGAATCGCAAGTCGAAAATCAGGGATTTCCATTAGATTCAAATAACTCATTAACTCATTAACTCATTAACTCATTAACTCAATGACAATACCCGAACATATAGCACAAAGTAACGGTAGCCCGCGGATTAGCTTTGAATTGCTTCCACCCATCAAAGGAAGCAGCATTAATACCATATTTGAAACCCTTGACAAGCTGATGCCCTTCAATCCGCCGTTTATCAATATCACTTACCACCGTGAAGAAGTTTCGTATATGAGGCAGGCTGACGGAAACCTTAAGCCCGCTGTGGTGCGCAAAAGACCAGGTACTGTTGCTATTGCTGCTGCCATACAGGCCAAATATAA
The DNA here is from genome assembly GCA_007693555.1 of Bacteroidota bacterium. Lineage (GTDB taxonomy): Bacteria > Bacteroidota > Bacteroidia > Bacteroidales > UBA7960 > SKVR01. The sequence continues at coordinate 47,419 of REDJ01000116.1, read as the reverse complement.
AGTGGATGTTGTTCCTCATATCATTTGCGGGGGTTTCTCACGGCAGGAAACAGAGGATGCACTCATCGATCTGGATTTCCTTGGGATAAAAAACCTGCTTGTGATACGTGGTGATGGTGATAAAATCACAGGCCGTTTCAAGCCTAATCCCCATGGACATCGCTACGCTTCAGGCCTTATTGAGCAGATAATTAATATGAACAAAGGGATTTATTCAGAACAATATGTTCAAAACCCTACCCACACAGGTTTTTCTATTGGTGTGGCAGGCTACCCGGAAAAGCATCCTGAAGCTCCCAACCTGGACGATGATTTATTTTACCTGAAACAAAAAGTAGATAAAGGGGCAGAATATATTGTTACTCAGATGTTTTTTGATAATCAGGTTTTCTTTAACTTCGTAAAACGATGCCGTGAAGCTGGGATAAATGTGCCTATCATACCTGGTTTGAAACCTGTTAGTATTAAGGAGCACCTGCATGTTTTACCCAGAACTTTCAGCCTTACAATACCCTCTGCTCTGGCTAAAGAACTGCAAAAATGCAGTGATAACAATCAGGTCAGAGATGTGGGACGTGAATGGACAACAGCCCAGATAAAAGAACTACATGCCAATGGATATCCTTTTTCGCATATATATACTATGGGTAAAGTTGATCAGATTGTAAAAATATCAGAAAACGTACTTTAAGCCCTAAATGGCCCTTTATGTATCATTCTATAGCTTGACCCGGATGAGTTGGATTCCTGATTTAATTTATAACTGTAGTTAAATATCACAAAGCATGACCACATATCAGCATTTAAAAAGTTTACTGCAGCAAAGAATTCTTATTCTTGATGGCGCAATGGGCACAATGATTCAGCGACATAAGCTTGAAGAAGAAGATTTTCGCGGTGAACGCTTTGCAAATATCAAGCAAAAGGTAAAGGGCAATAATGATTTACTGAGCATCACCCAACCCCAAATCATAAAACAGATCCATGAAGATTATCTTGAGGCAGGAGCTGATATCGTTGAAACCAATACATTCAACTCCACTTCCATTTCCATGGCCGACTACAAAATGGAAAAACTCGTTTACGAGATCAACCTGGAGGCTGCCAGGATTGCCCGCCTTGCCTGTGATAAATATACTGCAATTACACCTCACAAGCCCCGCTTTGTTGCCGGTTCCATAGGGCCCACCAACAAGACAGCTTCATTATCGCCAGATGTAAGCAGTCCGGATTACCGCGCAATAACCTTTGATCAACTGAGAGAAAGCTACTATGAACAAATCCGGGGTCTGATGGATGGAGGAGCTGATATTTTACTGGTAGAAACAGTTTTTGACACACTCAATGCCAAAGCTGCCCTTATGTCCATCAGTCAATACTGTGATGAAAAAGGCCAGGAAATACCGGTCATGGTATCCGGTACCATTACCGATGCAAGCGGCCGAACGCTTTCAGGACAAACCACGGAAGCTTTCCTTACATCTGTTTCCCATGTTGACCTTATCAGCGTGGGTCTGAACTGTGCTCTGGGAGCAGAACAACTGAAACCTTTTCTGGAAATTCTCAGCAACCTGGCACCCTTTGCCGTAAGTGCCCATCCCAACGCCGGCCTGCCAAATCAATTCGGGCAATACGACCAATCGGCCGAAATTATGGCAGATATCATACAGGGGTTTCTTGAAGATGGAATGGTAAATATTATAGGCGGATGTTGCGGTACCACTCCTGAGCATATTGAACGAATCGCACATTTGGCCGAAAAGTACGCTCCGCGGCCTATTCTGCAACCATCCAACAATACCTTTCTCAGCGGACTTGAACACCTGGAGATAAGGCCCGACTCTAATTTTATCAACATTGGCGAGCGAACCAATGTGGCCGGTTCAGCAAAATTTGCCCGGCTGATCAAAGAAGAAAAATTCGAAGAAGCTCTCAGCATCGCACTGGATCAGGTAGAAAATGGGGCACAAATCATCGATGTTTGTATGGATGATGCCATGATTGAAGCCCCGCAGGCTATGACCACTTTCCTTAATCATATTGCTGCAGAACCTGATATCTCAAAGGTTCCGCTGATGATTGACTCATCAAAGTGGGAAGTTATTGAAGCAGGGCTGAAGTGTGTGCAGGGAAAATCAATTGTCAACTCCATAAGTATGAAGGAAGGCGAAGAAGAGTTTCTTCGCCAGGCAAGACTTGTTAACCAATATGGAGCAGCCGTAGTAGTTATGCTTTTTGATGAAAAGGGCCAGGCTGATACATTTGAGAGAAAAATTGAAATTGCAGAAAGAGCTTATAATCTACTCACTCAAAAGGCTCATTTCCCTCCACATGATATCATTTTCGACCCCAATGTATTAGCCATTGCCACAGGTATCAGCGAGCATAACAGTTATGCACTGGATTATATCCGCGCCTGCAGGTGGATAAGAGAGAACCTGCCCCATGTGCACATAAGCGGAGGGGTAAGTAACCTGTCCTTTTCTTTTCGCGGCAACAATATCATCAGGGAGGCCCTCCACTCAGCTTTCCTTTATCATGCCATACAGGCCGGTATGGATATGGGAATCGTAAACCCTGCCCTGCTGCAGGTTTATGATGAAATCCCCAAAGACCTGCTCATACTTGTGGAAGATGCTGTTCTTTTCAGGCGAAAGGATGCTACCGAGCGTTTGCTGATGTACGCCGAAAAAGTAAAGGACCAGGCTGAGGAACGCAAAATCGGAACCGACAAAGATGCATGGCGCAAATTGGAAATAAGGGAAAGACTTTCACATGCACTTGTAAAAGGAAAAGATGAGTTTATTGAGGCTGATGTGGAAGAAATGCGGCAACAAATGGCCAAAGCACTGGAAGTAATTGAAGGGCCTCTTATGGATGGAATGAATAAAGTAGGTGATTTATTTGGCTCCGGAAAAATGTTTCTTCCACAGGTTGTGAAAAGTGCACGGGTAATGAAAAAGGCAGTAGCATACCTTACCCCCTTCATTGAGGAAGAAAAAAAATTGCACGGAGATGTCAGCAGTGCCGGAAAAGTATTGCTGGCAACCGTTAAAGGTGATGTTCATGATATTGGAAAAAATATTGTTGGAGTTGTGCTGGCCTGTAATGGATTTGAAATCATCGATCTGGGTGTGATGGTACCCTGCGAAAAGATACTTGAGGTAGCCAGAGATGAAAAAGTGGATATCATCGGCTTGAGCGGGCTTATAACCCCATCTCTGGATGAAATGGTACATGTGGCATCTGAAATGAAAAAGCAGGAATTTGACCTGCCGTTGCTTATTGGTGGTGCAACTACCAGTGTGTTACACACGTCAGTAAAAATTGCCCCGGCTTATGACCATGGCGTAATACATGTAAAAGATGCTTCACGGGCGGCCAAAGTTTGCAGTGCATTAATATCACAGGAGAAATCATCATTTCTTAGCCAGACTGAAGAAAACTACAAAAACATTGTTTCTGAGCACGAACAACGCAGTGCCCAAAAGCAATACCTGAGTATGGAACAGGCCCGTAAAAAGAGATTTCCTTATGTAGCCGAACAAGCAAATATTACAAAACCAGCCCAACCAGGCATTCATATTTTCGATAATTATTCTCTGAAGGAAATTTCTGAATATATTGACTGGACATTCTTCTTCTACGGTTGGGAAATCAAAGGTAAATATCCCGAAATACTTGAAGACCCGTTAAAAGGAGAAGAAGCCCGCAAACTCTTTGACGATGCCAGGAGTTTATTGCAGAAACTTATTGAAGATAAAGCTATCCAGGCAAAAGGAGTAGCAGGTATATTTCCCGCCAATAGTGATGATGAGGATGTAATCATCTTTAAGAATGAAAATCGTAAAACAGAACAAATGCGTTTTAATTTTCTGCGTATCCAGGAAATCAAAGAAGAACCCGGCAAGTTTAATTTATCTCTTGCAGATTATATTGCATCAACAGAAAGTGGTATTCTGGATTACTTAGGTGCTTTTGTTGTAAGTATTCACGGTGCTGATGAATTGGCTGATGAATTTAAAAAGAACAAAGACGATTACAACAGCATCATGACCAAAATGCTGGCTGACCGGCTTGCTGAAGCCTTTGCAGAACTTCTCCATGAAAAGATACGCAAAGAACTGTGGGCTTACGATACCCGCGAAGACCTAAGCTTATCGCAACTTCTAAAGGAACGTTACGAAGGAATAAGGCCTGCCTGCGGCTATCCGGCATGCCCTGAGCATAGTGAAAAACTTAAGATATTTGAATTGCTTGACGCAGAACAAAATGCAGGTACCCGGTTAACTGAAGGTTTCAGCATGGTTCCCGGAGCTTCTGTTTCAGGCTGGTACTTTGCTCACCCCCGCTCCCGCTATTTCAACCTGGGAAAAATAACCCGCGAGCAGGTTGAACTATATGCTGTGAAGAAGAACATAACTACGGAACAAGCAGAGAAACTGCTAAGGCCCAATCTGTCATATTAGGAGTTCGGTTTTCTGAAGTTAAAGCATACTTTTATTCTAAATTTTACTGTTCGTAAAAGGACAACATCTGTTCCTTTATGAACACCTGTTCAAATTTCTCAAAACCTTATCCATCTGTTTAGAAAGCACTTAATTCACGTGGTCTGAAGTTTGATATTTAGGATTCAATACATAATTAGTGATTTCATGCAATAAAAGACGGTACTATAATGACAAAAAGCATATTGCTGGTTTTTCTCAGAAAACTCAAACAGGGGGACTTTTATTCCATTATTAATCTACTGGGTTTAAGCATAGGTATTGCAGCCTGCCTGATGATTTTTCTATATATTTCAGATGAGTTAAAATACGACCGGCATCATCATGACCCTGAAAGCATTTACAGACTCTTACAATATAATTCTAATCAGGAAAGCAAGATTACTATTCTGCCGGGTGCAATGCATGACTACCTTGAGGATCGTGTTACCGGGGTAGAAAGTATGGGTAGGTTTCAGTTGTTAGCCATGGAATTGGTTTTTCAGGGTGACCGTGAACCTCTAACGGAAACCAGCTTTGCCATTGCTGATCCGGCATTCCTTGAGATATTCAGTTTTGTTTTTATCAGGGGTGAACCATCAACGGCATTATCTTCTCCGAACTCTATAATACTTACCCGGTCAGCTGCAGAAAAATACTTTGGCAGTGAAGACTCAATGGGCAAAACATTGTTATTTGAAAATTCATATCCCTTTATAGTTTCAGGAATTATTGAAGACTTACCTGAGCAGTCCCACTTTCACTTTTCTATGCTGGGTTCGGTTCAGTCAATGACTACCATCAATCCCACAAATTTAACTGACTGGAATAACATTGCATTTTTCTATTATTTCCGTCTGCATCCTGAATCTGATACTTCATTGGCAGAGGAGCAGATAACCCAGATAGTATGGAATGTTAGGGAAAGGTATAAAGATATCATTTTTTATCAGTTTCAGCCCTTGCTGGATGTAAGACTAAGATCAGCTGATATTGACTGGGATGCTGCCAATACCGGCAGCATAACAGTGGTTCATATCTTTTCATTTATTGCCCTGTTGATTCTTGCACTTGCCTGTTTCAATTTTATTAATCTGTCGGTTGCCATGTCGATGAAACGTGCCAGGGAAATAGGTATTAAAAAAACCATGGGTGCAAGCCGGGTTCGGCTAATAACTCAGTTTCTTTCAGAAACCTTTATAATAGGATTTATTGCGCTTCTGATATCCTTCCTTTTGATAGAAACAACTCTCCCCTTTCTGAACATTATCTCGGGCAAAAGTTTATCGATTGGTATTTTTGCAAGTCCGCAGATATGGATATTCTCAATTTCAATTTTACTTATAATCACCTTAATTGCAGGAGGATATCCAGCACTGGTAATTTCGGGATTTAAACCCATTACTGCGCTTAGAGGGGTGGAACAGGCCGGTGGGCTAAAGGTAGGTGGTGGCCATGGCATACAGTTTCGTCTCAGACAAATCCTGCTGCTGTTACAGTTTGCTGTGTCCACATCTCTTATTGTGGTTAGCCTGATGATTTACCTGCAAATGAATTACATCTCAGGCCGTCATCCCGGTTATGAAAAAGAGAACCTGATAGCTATCAAAAACCCCCTGGATGAAAGGATGGATACCAGGGCTGTATGGATAAAAGATCAGTTGAAGCAAAATGCCAATGTGCTGGAGGTCAGTCTATCACATAATCTGCCCCCGGTCCCCCCCCATATCTTCTCCAATTTCAGCTTTGAAAGAACAGATGGCCGGCAGCAGATAAATGGTGCTCTGATTTCATGCGATGCCGACTTTTTTACAACTTTGAGAAGTGAAATTGTGTCCGGGCGAAACTTCTCCCCGGAAATGATAACCGACCAGTCCGAAACTGCAATCATTAACCAGACCATGTGGGAAAGGATGGGGGTTGATGACCCTATTGGAATAAATCTGGGTGGTTTTTTTGACGGCCAGCAGAGGAGAATTATCGGGGTGGTTGAAAACATCAGCTACACATCGGCCCATGAACCTGTGGGTCCAATGGTTTTTTACATTGATGACAAAAGATATCCGCATAATTTCTTCAATATCCTTGTGCGATACCAGGAAGGGGCTTCAGCAAGCGTATTGCATACCCTTGAAAATCTTTGGCTGCAGGAAGCTCCTGAATGGCCGCTTCAATACCAGTTTGTTGAGCTAAAAGCCAGGGAGTATTACCAGGACGACAGGCGTACCATGCTCATCATAATGAGTTTCTCGGGGCTGGCAATTCTGCTTTCTATTTTGGGACTGATGGGCCTGGCACTTTATTCTGTTACCACCAGAACCAGGGAAATTGGAATAAGGAAGGTTTTGGGTGCTACCATTGGAAATATTACCCGAATGATGAACAGGGAATTCGCCATACTTCTTATTATTTCCAACCTGATTGCCTGGCCGGCAGCATGGTATTTCACCCAGAGGTGGCTCGAAAACTTTGCCTACAGGATACAAATCCAATGGCTGGCTTTTATTACGCCTGCAATATTAGTTTTCTTAATTGCAATACTTGTGGTGTCTGTAATAACCATCAGGGCTGCCTTGAAGAACCCGGTATACACAATCAAAGCAACTGAATAAATATTGTTAATTAGAAAGTCAGAATAACAAAATACAGGATTTTCAGGTTCCGCAAAATGTCTGATATCCTGAATCACCTTGTGCCGGAGGGTTTTGATATGATGATAACTCATCAGTCCGATCATAGGGTCTGGAAAGGATATCCAGAAGTTTGTGAAAGGGCTGATAGTTTTCATTTGAAGCAGCCGCTTCCAAAGCTTCTTCCACCAAATGATTGCGGGGTATAAAGGCAGGGTTGTGCTGCTGTATGATCTCTTTTGCCTGTTTCATTCCACCCTGATTCCGAGCTACTCTTTGTTCCCATCTTTTATACCAATTGGTAAAACTTTCCTGCCCGTAAATACCTGCATCCGACCCTTGCGAAAAACTGCCCCCGTTTTCAATGGCAAGAAATGTATTTGTATAATCTGCTTCATGCTGCTGCATCCAGTTGAGAAGCTCTTCTATCAGCATACCATCATTCTCTTCAGGATTTTCGATTCCCAGTTTATTGCACATCATTTTAAAATACTTATCACTGAAAAGTTTTTCAAAGCGGGATAGCTTTTCCCTGGCAGTTTCAGTGGCTTTTTCTTCCCTTTCATCAATGAGAGGCAGCAATGTTACGGCCAGACAACCCAGATTCCATTGGGCTATTGATGGCTGATTGCCAAAGGCATACCGGCCGTAATGATCAATGGAACTGAACACCTTTCGCGGATGATATGCATTGATAAAGGCACAAGGCCCGTAATCAAATGTTTCACCGGGAATACTCATATTATCTGTATTCATAACCCCATGAATAAACCCTACCCGCATCCAGTTTACCACCAAATCAATCTGCAGGTGCATCACTTTTTCAAATAGTTCAAGGGCTGGGTTTTCAGATTCTGCAAGATCAGGGAAATGCCGGTTTATGACATAACGGGTAAACTCTTCAATGAGCTGGGGTTGCAGATACCTTACATATTCAAAAGTACCCACCCTGATCAGGCTTGTCATTACACGGGTAAGCACTGCTCCCGGCTGTATTGTTTCACGAATAACTTCCTCTCCTGTTTTGACAACAGCCAGACTGCGGCTGGTAGGTATTCCCAGATGATGCATTGCCTCACTAATCAGATATTCTCTTAGCATGGAATACAATGTAGCCCTTCCATCTCCCCTTCTCGAGTAGGGAGTTTGGCCTGAACCCTTGAATTGTATGTCAAACCTTTTATTATTTTGTGTAATCTGTTCACCCATCAAAATAGCTCTGCCATCACCCAGCATGGTAAAATGTCCAAACTGATGTCCTGCATAAGCCTGAGCCAAAGGAAAGGAATCATCAGGTAAGCGATTACCGGAAAAAATTTCTGCTTTTACTTTCTTTGAATTTTCTCCGAACCTCAAGCCAAGTTCCCGGGCAAGATTATCATTCCAAAGGGATAAGGCCGGCTGTTTTACTTTTGCCGGTTCAAGGGCGGTAAAAAGCTTTTTATCAAGCTGAGAATAAGTATTATCAAAACAAAAACCGTATGAATTAGATACAGATGGATTTTTCATGCTAGGAAAACACAAATATGGTATGCAGGTTCAATCAGCAGACTGTGACTTCATTTATTAATGCCCATCTTTCCTGCAATATTTAGTGAAAGTAATTCTAACCTTTTATACAATTGATTGTTTTGCTTCAAAAATTATTGTTTTGGAATTACTGAATTTTACCTCAAAAGGACTATTCTGCAAGCCGGGTAACTTTTATATTGACCCGTGGCAGCCGGTTGATAAGGCTGTGATTACCCATTCGCATGCCGACCATGCCCGGTGGGGTATGAAAAATTATCTCTGTCATGATTTCTCATTGCCCATATTAAAATCGAGAATATCAGAAGATATCAAGGCAGAAAGCCTGCCCTATGGCAGAACTGTAATTATAAACGGAGTAAAACTTTCTCTTCACCCGGCCGGACATATCATTGGTTCTGCCCAGGTAAGGCTGGAGTACAAGGGTTATGTTTCGGTTGTGACAGGTGATTATAAAATTGCTGATGATGGCATAACCACTCCCTTTGAAACCGTGAAATGCCATGAGTTTATTACCGAAAGCACTTTTGGTTTGCCTGTTTACCGGTGGAAGCCCCAGAATATAATTACTGCCCAAATCCATGACTGGGTTATAAACAACCAGAAACAGGATAAAACAAGTGTATTTACGGCCTATTCGCTGGGTAAAGCCCAGCGAGTGATGAAATTGCTTAACGGTTTGGGCCGGATTTATGTGCACAGCTCTGTGGCAAATATGAATGCTGCCATTGAAAAAAGTGGTATTATTTTGCCTGAAGTATCTTTATACCAACAAGATATGGATAAAAAGCAACTTACAGGGCAGATAGTGATCATTCCACCGGCTGCCATGTCGTCCCAGCTTCTGAAAAAAATTCCGCGTTCAGCTCTTGCAGTTTGCAGCGGATGGATGCAAATACGGGGCAACCGGCGATGGCAGGCAGCAGATGCCGGATTTGCAATCAGCGACCATGCCGATTGGGATGGTCTTTTATCGGCAGTTAAAGCTTCTGAAGCTGAAAAAATTATTGTAACCCACGGGTACACCGAACCTTTTGCAAGATATCTTAACGAAACGGGTTTCAATGCCAGCGTGGTAGAAACCCGTTTTGGTGAAGATACCAATGCCGACCAGTAATTAAAGTTCAATTTGATCAAAAAAATATGATGTTTTGAAGAAATTTGCCCGACTTTTTTCTCAGCTCGAAGCCACCAATAAAACCAACGATAAAATTGCTGCCCTGGTAAATTATTTTGAAAATACGCCGGAGCAGGATAAAATCTGGTGTCTGGCCTTATTTACCGGTAAAAGACCCAAAAGACCGGTAAAAACCACATGGATGAAAGAATGGGTAATGGAAATAACCCATATACCTGAATGGCTATTCCAGGAAAGCTATTCCATAGTGGGCGATCTGGGTGAAACAATTTCTCTTTTACTTCCCGAAAATAAGGAAACATCTGATAAGCCCCTGAACCAGTGGATGAAAGAGATAATTGAATTAACAGATAAAACAGAACCGGAGAAAAAGCAATATGTTTTGCAGGCCTGGGATGGACTCAATGCCGAAGAGCGGCTGATCTTCAATAAACTTATTGGGGGGAGTTTTCGCATTGGTGTTTCAAATAAGATGCTGGTTAATGCACTTGCCCTTCACACAAAAAAAGAACCCAGTATGCTTATGCACAGCCTGATGGGAAACTGGTCGACAGAAACAGCGCGATTTGAAGATCTTATTCATGGTAAGAATATCAATTCTGATAATTCAAAACCTTATCCGTTTTGCCTGGCCTATGCTCTTGATAGCGAACCTGAATATCTTGGACCACCGGAAGAATGGCAGGCAGAATATAAATGGGATGGCATTAGGGGTCAGATAATCAAAAGGAACAATGAAGTATTTATCTGGAGCCGTGGCGAAGAGCTTGTAACTGACCAATACCCTGAACTCAAAGAAACGGCACAGAAGATTTCTCAAAGCTTTGTGCTGGATGGCGAAATATTGGCCATTAAAAATGGCAGGATACTCAACTTCAATGAACTGCAAAAAAGGTTGAACCGTAAAACCTTATCAAAAAAAATGCTTGAGGACATTCCCATTGGATTTTACGCCTACGATTTGCTTGAACTGGAAGGTGAAGATTTAAGAAATCTACCCCTTACGGAAAGACGCTCACGGATGATTCCTTTACTCACAGGCGATAGCTTTTATTTCTCCGGAGAATTGCCTTTTAATAATTGGGATGACCTTATCCAAAAGAGAGAAAAAGCCCGGGAAATAAACAGTGAAGGATTGATGTTGAAGAAGCGCAATTCAGTGTATCATTCAGGCAGAAAGAAAGGTGACTGGTGGAAATGGAAAGTGGATCCGCTTACCATTGATGCTGTGATGATCTATGCACAGAGAGGCAGCGGCCGTCGCAGCGGATTTTATACCGATTATACCTTTGCCGTTCGAAATGGTGATGAGTTGGTTACCATTGCCAAAGCTTATTCAGGACTTACCAATAAAGAAATTGAAGAAGTCAGTCGGTTTGTGCGCAACAATTCCATTGAAAAATTCGGGCCTGTTCGTACCGTAAAACCCCAATTGGTTTTTGAAATCGCCTTTGAAGGTATTGGCCTTAGTAAAAGGCACAAATCAGGTGTAGCCCTGCGCTTTCCCCGAATATCGCGCTGGCGCAAAGACAAAAGCGTAGATGATATTGATACCATTGAAAGTGTAAAGATGTTGATCCGGTAGATATAACACCAACGGAATAGAATAGCGATAGAAATCCAGAGATGATGCACCATTGACACCCCGGCGGGTGGAAATTGCGATAGATATTAAATACCCACCGATTCTCCAACCACCCCGGCGAGGTGGAATAATTAAAAAATCCCCACCAGATAACCTGAACACAACTTGTAAAAAATTTTTAACTCACCATGTTGCAACAATACCCCCTTATGCTTGTTGTTGAATAATCGATATAATTCGGAAATTAAAAACAATTTGAAAAAGCATTTTACCACATCTGACGGATATCGCATTATAAACGAATGGATGCATAACAAATCCATGGTGCCTTTTTCCTACCAGGAAAAAACATGGAAGAGCTATGCTCATGGCCATTCAGGAATGGTAGTGGCCCCGACAGGTTTTGGTAAGACCTTTTCTGTATTCCTGGCTGTACTTATCGATTTTATGAACCGGCCGGAAAAATACCCCAGGGGATTGAAATTGCTATGGATTACGCCCTTACGATCTCTTTCCAAAGACATTGCCCGAGCCATGCAGATGGCCATTGATGAGATTGGTCTGGACTGGACCGTGGGTCTTCGCAACGGTGACGTATCACAGGCTGAAAAACAAAGGCAAAACCGCAATATGCCTGATGTGCTTGTGATCACCCCGGAAAGTCTTCATCTATTGCTTTCGCAAAAAGCTAAAACCAGGTTTTTCAAAAACCTGAAATGCATTGCCGTGGACGAATGGCACGAACTGCTGGGCAGCAAAAGAGGGGTTATGGTTGAACTGGCCATTGCTCATTTGCGTGGTATTGCTTCAGATGCAAGAGTCTGGGGTCTTACTGCCACAATTGGTAATCTCGATCAGGCGCTGGAAGTACTGGTACCCAGGGATGATCAAAGAAAGAAAATTGTTGCCAAAGAAAAGAAAAAGACCGAAATACTTTCTGTGTTTCCCGATGAACTTGAAATCCTGCCATGGGCCGGCCACATGGGAAGTAAAATGGTTAATAAGATCCTTCCCATCATTGCCAAAAGCAAAACTACCCTGATTTTTACCAATACCCGCGCGCAGGCTGAAACGTGGTACATGAATCTTCTGGAAGCTGATCCGGCGCTGGCAGGGCAAATCGCCATTCATCACAGCTCCATTGATGCAGAATTGCGCATCTGGATAGAAGAAAACATTGCTTCCGGCTACCTGAAAGCGGTGGTATCTACTTCATCTCTGGATCTTGGTGTTGATTTTAAACCGGTAGACACCGTTATACAGATAGGCTCGAGCAAAGGTATAGCCCGCTTTTTACAGCGTGCCGGGCGTAGCGGTCATTCGCCTTTTGAAACTTCCAGGATTTACTTCGTTCCTACCCATTCCCTTGAGCTGATTGAAGCAGCTGCATTGAAAGAAGCCCATAAGCTTAACTCAGTGGAAAACCGCGAGCCATTGTTCCTGAGTTTTGATGTGTTGGTTCAGTTTATGGTAACGCTGGCTGTGGGAGAAGGCTTTTATCCTGATAAGCTAAAAAAAGAAGTAAAATCAACCTTTGCCTTTTCGCAAATGACTGATGAAGAATGGGCACAGGCTCTCAGCTATATAACAACAGGTGGGAGTTCACTGCAAAACTACGAAGAGTTTCACAAGGTGGTAAGGCAGGAAGACGGCTTACACAAAGTAACCAGCCGAAGAGTGGCTATGTTGCACCGCATGAATATGGGCGCCATAGTAAGCGACAGGATGATGCGCGTAAAGTTTTACAGTGGCGGTTACATAGGAATGATTGAAGAATATTTCATTACACGATTGCAGAAAGGTGATGCCTTTCTTCTTGCCGGAAGAGTACTTGAACTGGTGAAAGTAAAAGAATCTGATGCACTGGTAAAGCTTAGCAAAAAGAAAAATGCCCGGGCTGTAAGCTACATGGGAGGCAGAATGCCACTCACTTCCTGGCTGAGTCATTTTTTACGTAAAAAGGTATCGGGCTCATTACAAGCTCCACCACGTGAGAAGGAACTTCGTTTTCTCAGGCCGTTGCTCGATCATCAGCATGAATTTTCTCATATCCCTTCAGAAAATGAATTTCTTGTAGAGATGATTGAAAACAAATACGGTAATCATCTGTTCTTCTATCCGTTTGAAGGAAGGCTCGTGCATGAAGTAATGGCTGCATTGATTGCATGGCGTATATCGCAAATGTACGCGGTATCTTTTTCTATGGCAATGAACGATTATGGGTTTGAACTTGTAAGCGAAACCCCACTGCAGATCGGTAAACAAGATCTGGAAAGCATTCTCAGTAAAGAAAATCTTTTTCGGGATGTGATCAGTAGCATAAACGCTACCGAAATGGCCCGGAGAAAATTTCGCGATATTGCGGTGATTTCCGGTTTGGTAATACAAAACTTTCCATCGGTACAGCACAAGTTTAAAAATCTTCAGGCATCATCAAATTTAATTTTTAAAGTACTGGAGGAACATGTACCTGACCATTTCCTTATCAGGCAGGCATATACGGAAGTTTTTAATTCTCAAATTGAGGAGGCGCGTCTTCGGGAAGCATTCAACAGGATTGCAAACAGCCGTATCATTTTCAGGAAAACGGAAAGATTTACACCGCTTAGTTTTCCCATAAAAGTGGATAGTATGAGGCAATCGCTCTCAAGTGAAGACCTGATCTCACGTATTGAGAGGATGAAGCAAACAATGAAACGGCAAAAGAAAACCCGTAAAAAATTACAAAGCTTATGATTAAAGAACATGAAATACAATTCGCCGGTGAGCGACTTTTACTTAATAATCGCCGAAGCATATACTGGCCCGATAAGCAAATGCTTATCTTTTCCGATATACACCTGGGTAAAGCCGCTCATTTCAGACAGAATGGAATTGCCATCCCCGGAAATGTTATTAAGAAGGACCTTAAAGCTCTTAAAGAACTTATCTTGCATTACAATGCAACAGTCGTTACGGTAGTGGGTGATTTTTTTCATGCAGGCATCAATTCCGATACACAATTTTTCTCTGAATGGGCCCATTCTTTGCCTCAGTTGCACTGGAATATTGTAAAAGGAAACCATGATAAATCTGTTAACGCAGAAAATACGGATGGTATATTTTACATGAATGATTCTCTTTTTATCGAGCCTATAACTTTGGTGCATCACCCTGAACCTGAGCAATCGCATACCATTTCAGGTCATATACATCCCGGGGTAATATTGAGAGCAAGCTGCGGAAAGGCATTAAAAATAGCCTGTTTTCTGGTATCTGAAAACCGCATTATTCTCCCGGCCTTTTCACAATTTACGGGTTTAGATACCGGTTTTCTGAAAAAAAGCATTGAAAAATATACTCCCTATGTTGTATTGGATGAGGGAGTAATAAGAGTGTAAAACCGGCAGATACATTTAATATGTAAGTGAGATAATCTTACCTTCCGTAAAATCAAAAAACCGGTCTTTCTGCGCAAGTTGAATGCCTTCCATCAGATCATTTTCTTTTATATCGGCAATTTTCATGCAGCCCGGGCAGGCGTATATTCCCACGCCTTTTTCCAGTAAATCTGAAAGGGATTCTTTAAGGGGGGTAAAATGTCCGTATGCAATGTCCTCAGCATCCTTTATAACAAGGTTTACAGCATCAATATCCAGATAAATCAATACATCTTTATCATCGGCCATCAGAATTGCCATTTGCAGGGGCATTAATACCCGGTGCGGATTATTATGGTCATGGGTAATGTGAATAAAAACACCATCGCGCGGTGTTTCAATCTCAATGGGTTCAGTTTGAACGCCAGGCTGCTGGCATGCAAACATAAACACAAATCCCATCAGAACTACTGCAGCTTTTTTCATGACATTTGTTTTTTTGGTGAATATGTATATTTAAAAATTGAGTAAATATATGATTTTATTACATAAATTCACAGTTCTCATTCAGAAAAATATAAGTAGAAAATATTTCAGTTAATTGTTTAATTTTTAAAGCTTCAAAACAAACCATTAACTCTATTGCATTGTTACTCTGAAAAATTAAATACAATGACAAAAAAACAAGCTATCAATATTTTCTGGTTCCGACGCGATTTGCGGCTGTACGATAATAAAGGGTTATACCATGCCCTGAAGGAAAACAAAAATGTTATCCAACTTTTTATTTTTGATACCGATATAACAGACAGCCTTCCTGAAAATGATGCCCGGGTGGAGTTCATTTATGAGAGTATACAGCAAATGCAAAATGCGTTGCTTCAGAGACACCGCAATATGGTGGTATACAAAGGTAAACCGTTGGAAATTTTCCAAAAACTTACAAAAGATTACCAGATAAAATCAGTTTATTGCAATAAAGATCACGAACCATACGGAATTGAACGTGATGAAAAGATCAGCAAGTTTCTGCAATCAAAAAACATTGAGTTTTACTCTTATCTTGATCATCTGCTTTTTGATAAGGATGATGTTTTGAAAAATGACGGCACTCCATACCATGTATTCTCGCCCTACGGCAGAAAGTGCAGAGAAGTATTGACCGAAGACCACCTGAAATACTACCCATCGGAAGATCATCTTACAAATTTCGATAAAATTGAAAATGTAAAATTTCCTGACATCAAGGATCTTGGCTTCAAACCTTCAGGAGTTGAATTCCCTGAAAAGGAAAATAAAGCCAGTATTATTCAAACCTACGATAAAACGAGAGACTACCCGGCTCAGAAGGGAACCACGCGGTTGGGTATTCATTTGCGTTTTGGCACAGTAAGTCTTCGACAGCTTGCTAAAAAAGCACTGGAAGATAACGATACTTACTTTAATGAACTACTCTGGCGCGAGTTTTATGCCATGATTTTGTGGCATTATCCGAAGGTTGTAAATACATCTTTTAAGCCGCAATACGATAATATTGAATGGCAGAATGATAAAGAGCAATTTGAAAAATGGAAAAATGGTAAAACAGGCTATCCAATGGTTGATGCAGGCATGCGCGAACTTGCACAAACAGGTTATATGCACAACAGAGTAAGGATGATAACTGCCAGTTTTCTTACCAAACATTTGCTTATCGACTGGCGATGGGGAGAAGCATGGTTTGCAGAAAAGCTGCTGGACTTTGAACTCTCAAGCAACAATGGTGGCTGGCAGTGGAGTGCAGGGTCGGGTTGCGATGCAGCGCCTTATTTCAGAATATTCAACCCTGCTGAGCAGCAGAAAAAATTTGACTCTAAAAGCGAGTATATTAAAAAATGGGTTCCTGAGGCGGATTCTGATAAATATCCTCAACCTATTGTTGAGCATAAGTTTGCCCGCCAAAGGTGTCTCAATACTTTTAAGAAAGCCTTGAATAATTATAAATAGCCTTTTCAGTTATCTTCGTGATGATTAATAATCACTTCAAATAATTCAGGCTGAAGAAATACCCCGAATTTCAATTTATCAAGGCCTGAAAGCCCGGCTGGAAAAAGTTTGTCAAATAATCCCCTTCCAAAAATATCCGAATACACCCTGCCAATGAACTCAGTACAGAAAAAGCGGGTAGAATCTTCCAGATTAAATGAATAATCAAAGGGAATTTTTTGTTCCAGATAATGAAGTGTTCTATGGGATATTTTTTCCATATCCCTGAAATTATCAATGGAATCCAGGTAGCGAACCACAACAATGGTATTGGGCTGGCTATCACGGATAAATGTATCAATATCTACCTCCTGCACACCATCAAAGTCGCTGATGGTTTGAGAAACTGAATGTATAACCCGGAGCCTTTCCTTTGAATCTTTTATAATGATCCCTGCATGGGAAACGGGCAGGTCTTCTCTCAATGTATTTACAATAGTATTGCTTACAAAACCATAGCCCCGTCGCATAATAATATCGCCGGGCTTTAGCAATGCTTTTTCCTGGTCAGAGAGTTTATAGGGATCTAAAAAATCACGTTTGGCAGGGGTATCTGAACACCCGACACCAAACGTGATAAAAAATATTAAAAATAAGGGAACTGAAGGTGAAAAAAATCTCATCCCCTAAAATATTATTTCTTAATATAAAATCCGGGAAACATTAATTAATTTGATTCTTAATCCAATTCTATTTCCTCTATGTCTTCCATATCCCATTCTTCCTCTTCGTCCCAATCCATATCAAAATCTCCGAAGGGATCTTCTTTTTTCATATCAACCAACCATTTGCCATCAACTCTTACAAGATTTACCTCACTCATCTCGCCATCTTCTTCAAACCTGCAAATAGCGTTATCTCCATCAACTTCACATTCAATATCTTTAATTCTTTCGGGTGTAAAAGTATCGTCTACCATTTCTTCGCCACCAAGAGACTCCAAAGCTTTGAACATCTCCATCATTTGCTTAGTAGATTCGGTTCCTAATTCTGCCGCCTTTTCAAATTCTCCCGCAAGGAGATGATACATAAAATCTTCTGTCACCTTTTCGGGTCTGTCAGTTGTTTTACAGGCATGAAACATGAAAACTGTTGCAATCGCTAAAAATAATACTTTAATTGATCTCATAGTTTTTTTGATTTTTTGGTTAAAGCCCCTTTAATGTAAGAGGCCGGAAAAATTTAATTGTCTTGATGCATACATTGGGCAAAATTGTGGACTCGGAAAACTAAAATACCAAAACCATTTATAATGCTTTGTAAAACACCAATATGCAAATTTAAACAATAACATTTAAGATTTAAGGATTAAATCGACATTTTATATTTAATGATACCTATAACACTTCTTTCCTGATAATAAACAGAATTTTTAATATTGAGCCTGATTTGCTTAAAACCGGTTTAAAATCTCCATTTACTTTGAGTAAAGAACCATTTGCTTTGATAATAGAAAATTCACCATTCAGACTGATTCCCTTTTTTAGAGAATCCAGTATATCTTTCATTCCTTGATTCTGAAGATTTGTTTTATCAAAAAGATTTAAAAAAGGTAAAGATAAAATCTGTTGCTCTGAATATTGCAACATATTGATAAAGACCGGATTAATATTGATTACTTTACCTTCCGGAGAAAACTCAGCAAAAGGGATGGTTGTATTCATCGCATCATAAAAACCCTGATTTTCCAGTTCTTTTCTTTCCAGTTCTTCCTGGGTCGCATGCATTTCTTCCATATTCTGACGCATCTCTTCCTCTTGTGTCCGCAGCTCTTCACTTTGCTCCTGCGATTGTTGTAATAATTCATTTGTACGGATATTCATTTTAACTGTTGCTATGGTTGATGCAATAGATTCTGCAATTCTTTCAACAAGCTCAATCTCGTATTGCTCAAAAACCCTGAAGGCAGCAAATTCTATTACACCATATATTTCATCATTGCGTTTAAGAGGTACTATTAGTACACATCCTGGATTGGCATCACCCAATCCCGATGTTATGCTAATATAATCTTCAGGTACATCTGTGAGGAATATTGTTTCTCTTTCCAACAGACAGGCTCCTACCATTCCTTCTCCCTGATAAATTCTTTTTTCAAGAAATTTTCTTCTGTCGTAAGCATAGCTGGCAATTAAATCTACACAACTCTCACCAGCTTCGTCATTGACCAGGAAAATGCCTCCCTGATTGGCTTTTAAATATTCAATAAGATTTTTAATGATTTGAAAAGAGAGCTCCTTCAGGTCAGAATTACTTTGTCTGAGCAATTCACCAAAGTAAGCAACTCCCTGGCTGGACCAGGTCCTTTTTTTATCTTCAATTTTCCGGTTTTCTTCTTCTTGTCTTGACTTAATGAGTTTTTTGCGCATTTCCAGCAAAGCAAGTCCAAGGGTATCCTCTTCACTGGCCGGCAGATAGCTATATTCAAAGTTTCCTTTTCCGGTTTCTGTTGTAAATTCAATTTTTGCTTTCAGGTTATCTGTTAATTTCATCAGGGCATTGCTCATTTCACCTATCTCATCATTGCGATTCATGGATTTAATAACAGGTAATTTACCCGCAACCAGCATACTCAGTCCATCCTTTATGGAAACTATTGGACGGGTTATCAAAAGGGTAAATAAATATGCGATAAAGCTTCCGGTTATTAATAATATAACTCCCATTAAAATATTGATACGATTGAACCTTTGCAACACGGATTGCATTTGAGCGAAGTTCCGGTTGATCTCAGCATCCAAATCAGAAATAAGTATTTGAAGCCTTCTGGTTATTTCACGACTGCTTCTTATGATATTGCCCGATGGTTTTATCATGGCCTCCATCTCGTCTGAGAAACCTTCCAATTTGAAGTTCAGCGGATTGTTTAATTCAGATATTATCAGTTTGTGGCTTAAAAACAACTGATCAGTAAGACGCAGAATGTCAAATAAATCATCAGATTGCCTGGTATCTAAATACTCAGAATAATATTCCAGTTGAACTTTTAATGTATTGTATTCTTCATTGAGAATATCCTGCAGTCTGTTGTAATCCGAAATATTACCTTCATTTTCAAGAAAAATCAATCTGCTTAAAAGCTTTTCCGATTGTGTTACCTGGTTGTCAAACTTTAACAGAAGGTTTTGGGCAGCTATGTTAACCTTATTGTTGTATTCATTCATCGTTCGTATTTTATTGAGATGAATATGTACAATAAAAACACCCAACAGGAAAAACAATATCATTGCAGATAATCCGATAACTGTTTTTTTTCCTGTAGATAATTTCATTCA
Organism: Bacteroidota bacterium; assembly: GCA_007693555.1. Lineage (GTDB taxonomy): Bacteria > Bacteroidota > Bacteroidia > Bacteroidales > UBA7960 > SKVR01. The sequence goes on along the minus strand of REDJ01000116.1, from coordinate 27,390 downwards.
ACCAGTATTTTTAAACTCCGAATATTTATGGAAATAAGAAAGTTTTTTGAATCGGAACAAAAACCTGAAGCATTTTTACCGAAACAATACAACCAATCAAAAATACATTTGCAGGTCAATGCTTCGACGAGTAAAAACTCGTGTTATTCAACGGTAGTTTTCCACAGTACTATCAACTCATTTAATATCATGGCAGTGGCTCCCCAAATGATATTATCATGATATACAAATGCCTGGGTAGAAAATGTTTCACTGCCTCTTACTGTTATTTTCACCTCTGTGAGTGCGTCAGAATTAAGAAAAAAATCGAAAGGCACTTCAACAATGCCATCAACTTCCTGTGGATCAGGGTCAAATTCAGGTTTGACAGTATATATCCCCACAAAGGGGGTAACTATATAATTGCTGGGAGGGATATATAAATCCGAAAGCTTTCCGGTATATTTAACAAGATTGGGCTGAATTCCAATTTCTTCGCCTGATTCTCTCAAAGCTGTGTGGTACATGCTCTTATCGGTTTTTTCCCAACGACCACCGGGGAATGAGATTTGGCCACTATGCACACCATTATACCTGGGTCGGCGTATAAAAACAAGGTGGGGTTTGTTTTGCTTTTCGTAAAACAATAACAGTACACTGCTTTTTACTGCATTAATTTTCAACTCCTCATTGACAATATCACCCCTGCGATGAATGGGGGCAATACTCAAATGGGCATCAGTTCCCGGAAGGGAATTATTGAAACAACACAATAATTGTTTCCTGATATCAGCCATGCCATTTGATTTTTCATTCATTTAATTCAAACATTAAATATGTAATTCAGATTTTTTATCGTTTTTTTGAGTATATTGAGCAGAAATTATCAAAAAGTTTACTAAACTTGTTCTTTGCTTTCAAAAACACACAAAACTATAAATAATAATGTGATGCGGAACTATTTAATTTTTCTTTCATGTGGCTTGCTGTTATTCATTAGTTTAAAAACCTATGGTTCAAACGAAACGGACAGTCTGAGGCAAAAACGCAGTGACCTCATTACCCAATATATTGATATTATTTCCATCCCAAGAAGTTCGCCGGGAACAGAAAGACGCATATTTGACCTGCAGAACAGGATCATTACAATTGATAATGTTTTAATTGATGATCATTTTGAAAATGCCATTGCATCGCGTGAAATAGCCTTGCGGGAACTTCAGGCCGAGAAGCAAAAAACAGCCGAGCTTCAGCAAAAAATTGACGCACACACATCGCTGGCAATCATTATTGCAGTAATTTTTATCGCTTTACTAATCCTTGCACTTATATTTATTACCATATTGTCGGTAAAAAACAAAGGACTGAGAAAAAAAGTCAATCTGATAAACAACGACAAGGCATTAATAAAAATGCAGCGTGATAATATTCTGAAATTGCAGGAGGAAATTGAATTTTATAAAAATCAAACGCCGGATGATCACCAGAATGAAATAGAAAAGTTACAGCAAAAACTTGCCGAACAGGAAAAGAATGCCGGCGAAATGCATGTTGAAAACATCAGACTGAAAAGCGAAAAACGTCAGCTTGAAGAAAAAATCGAAGACCTTACAAATAAATCAGCTGATTCATCATCAGATATTTCTGATTCAGCCGAGGCCATTGAGGAATTGGAACAACTCCGAAACCAGCTTAATGAAACCCGGCAGCTTGCAGATAACCTTACGGAGCAAAACAGAATCATGAGTCAGGAGCTTGAAAGAACGATGGAGAATGAAAAAATCAAAAACTCTGACAATGATCAAATCAGGCATGAACTTGAATCACTCGCCGCAGAAAAACAAAGGTTAACAGCTCAGTTGGAACAAACAAAACAAACACTCGAAAAAGTAAATGAGGAGCCTGATATTGAAATAATTAAGCTTCAGAAAAAAATTGAAATCTATGAAGAACAATTAAAAGCAGAAGAAAAGGCCAGGCAGGATTTTGAAAAGCAAATAAATAAGATACTAAGTGAATATAAGGAACACATCAACAGCCTGTTAAAGTAGTCTTATTCTGGTAAGATTAACAAAAACGGATATCACCATTCATCACAGTGATATCCGTTTTTATTATAATTTATTTTGCAGCTTAACAGCCTTCGCCAGGTTTACTGGCTTCTGCTACTTCCACAGATTCAGTTTCTTCTTCTTTGGTTTCTTCCATTTCGATAGTTTCTGAAATTTCAAATCCCTTCATTTCAATATATGCAACGATATCAGGTGTAATTCCTCTCTTTTCCAACTGCTTAATTGCTTCTTCAGTAGATGAACATTCGTGCCCTTCTTCCCCATCATGAGCATGATCATGATCGTGATTTTCTTCAAGCTGATCAAGATTACGTACCCTGGTTTTCAAAACGCCTGATACCTTGACATTTCTACCCTCAAAATCGCTATTGATCTGGGTTTGAAAATCTTCAAGCATTACCATAATACTGAAATCAGCATCATCCAACTGATTTACGCGCATTTTATCACCGCTGTGCCGGCAAATATGTGTAATAACACCTTCAAATACTACTTCTTTCCCTTCAAAACCAAGGGGGTCAGAAACCAACTCAGATATCTTTTTTACTTCTGCAGTTTCAGTGCCTTTTTCAGTTGCCTGATTGCAGGACTGGATAATTAAAGCCACAATGGCTAAAATGAAAATTCGCTTCAACATAATTTTTTCTTTTGTTTGGTTAAGTAATTGATTGTAAAAAGTGATGCAAAAATAGTGAAAAATGTTTTCCTAAAACCAAGGTAAAATACTTAAAAATCAGGCTTCAAAAAAATCGGCCAACGGTCCCAGTAAACTTTCTTTCCATCCGGATAGTATATTTTCATAGGCCTCTGCAGGAATATTCGTTTGCTCTACCCTTACCTGCGAATAGTTTTTATCCTGAAAGATTTTTATCACAACCTCCGATTCCTTATCATCAAAGTACCAGACCTGTCTGATTAACTCATTGGGTCTAAACTCCATGTTTTTGCCGGTAATATCACCGTTGAAAAGAGAAAAATCCTTACCCTCCTTTTCTTCCATAACAGCATCCTGATCTGTCCATAACTGAATAGTGAAGGGATTTGTAAGAGCCCTGTAAATCTCTTCAGGCGTTGCTTTTATCTTTTTTGTTAATGTGATTTCCATATTTACTTTTTTTCTAAAACAAATGCTGTCAATGAGGGTATGTAAAGACTTATGGAATCATTATCAAAAGCATTTTTAAATGTGGTATGCATATAATTCATGTCCTGTCTGTCAAATCCACCAAAATCCTGCTGATCCGTATCAAGTATAACCTGATATTTTCCGGGTGTTATTTCAAAAGCATAATCAGCAAAAGATTTAAAAGGATTTAAATTGAAAACAAATACATACTTTCCTCTTTCGAAAACCAAAACCTGATCAGTTGTATTCTGCACGCGCGGATACCCCAGTTGCTTGCTGATTATATTTCTTCTTTTGAAAAAATTTATCATTTGCTGGTCAAATGCATTCAGAAAACGGTACTTTAATTCCTTATTCTGCGCCAGGCTCCATTGCCGTCGTGCATAGTGATACGACCAGTTGTTATGTCTGCCGGGAAAGTCAATCCACTCAGGATGACCAAATTCATTGCCCATAAAATTCAGATATCCATCGCCGGCTGTTGCCAGTGTAAGAAGCCGGATAATTTTGTGAAGTGCAATGCCATTGTCAACCACAATATTTTTGTGATCTACATGCATATTGTAATACATTTCCTTATCCATTAGCCAGAAAATGATTGTTTTGTCACCAACCAATGCCTGATCATGAGATTCGGCATAATGTATGGTTTTTTCATCTTTTCTTTTGTTGGAGAGGTTGTAAAAAATATCTCCAACCTGCCAGAATTCAAGGGGTTTTTCTTTAATAGTCTTGATCCAGTAATCGGGAATTCCCATTGCCAGGCGGTAATCAAACCCATATCCTCCCTCATGAGCCGGAGAGGCAAGCCCCGGCATACCACTCATTTCTTCAGCAATGGTTATGGCATCGGGATTTACCTGGTGAATGACTTTATTGGCCAGTTTCAGATAAACTATGGCATCATCATCCTGATTTCCATCATAATACTGCTGATATTGAGTAAATGCACTTCCCAGACCATGATCATTGTATAACATGCTGGTTACTCCATCAAAACGGTATCCGTCGAAACGATATTCAGTTAGCCAGAATTTACAGTTGGACAGTAAAAAATGAAGAACCTCATTTTTCCCGTAATCAAAACACCGGCTATCCCATGCAGGATGATCGCCACGAGGACCATCATGAAAAAACTGATAAAGGGTACCATCGTAACGGCTTATCCCTTCTACTTCATTTTTTACGGCATGGGAATGAACAATATCCATAACAACAAAAATACCCATACCATGCGCATCATCGATAAGTGCCTTCAGTTCATCTGGTGTCCCAAAACGTGAGGATGCAGCAAAAAAACTACTTACATGGTACCCGAAAGAGCCATAATAGGGATGTTCCTGAACAGCCATCAGTTGAATGGTATTGTATCCTGATTTTTTTATGCCGGGAAGCACATTTTTTCGAAATTCTTCAAATGTACCTACTTTATATTCTTCTATTGCCATACCCACGTGGGCTTCATAGACAAGGGGTGCAAAATTTTTCTTTTTTACAGGTGGATCATTTTTCCATATGTAAGGCTTGGGTGGATCCCATACCTGAGCGTTGAAAACATTTGTTTTTTCATCCTGCACCACACGCCTTGCCCAAGCCGGAACCCTGTCGTCGCTTCCTCCATTCCAGCACATGTGCAATTTATAAAGGTCGAGATGTTTCAGGGTTTTTAACGGAACAATAAGCTCCCAGTTTCCATTGCCGGAATTTGTAAAGCTGAACTCCTCCCGGGGTTGCCAGTCAGAAAAATCACCTACGAGATAAATTGCCGTAGCAGCAGGCGCCCATTCGCGAAGAACCCAGTTATTTTTTTGTTTGTGCAATCCGTAGTGCATATAACCCACAGCAAATTCATCCAGGCTCTTTTTATCACCCAAAAGTTCAGCCTCTTTCCTGGCGGCTCTTTTCAGGCGTCCTAAAATAGGTTCTGTAAAAGGCTGAAGATAAGGATCGTGTTCAAGGTATTCAGGGTATATCATAGCTTTCGATTTTGTAACTGTAAGTTTCTAAAGGTAAAAATAAACTTTTTACCATTTGAAAATAAAATTCGGTCTAAAGCAATTAATCATTTTTTAAATTTTTTTCCAGGCCAGAAATTTACTTTCAAAGAAATTATAAAAGCCGCCAAAGCAAATCCCAAAGTAAGGCCATCAACCCATTTTGCAGGTGGCATAAATCCTGTTATTCTGATTACAAGAAAACTGATATAAGAAGAGGGCAAGCCTCTGTACCCCAATTCTCTCAATACCTGCCAGTGCCAGTCGGTAAAAGGACAGTAACCCCAGCCATACCAAATCCCCAATATAAACCAGGAAGCAAGGGTAAGACTGATAACTGCCAGGTGAGCTTTGCGTAATGGTTTCCATATCCACCCAAACAAATTGAATAATATGAGTAAAAGATGAAATATTGTAAAAAAATAATCAGCCAGAACCAGCATTATGGAGGTTTTATTCGTATAAAAATTGAAAAATCAAGCTCAAATATAGTAATTTCAAAAAAAAGAGGCTGGAAAGGTAAATTATAAAACAGCCAATTCAAAACAAAATGATTTTTCTGCTGTTTAAAATGCTGTTGATTTTTTACTTTAGCTCAAAATAAGTACCAATTTATATTCACAAATCATCTCGTTATGAATCTTAAAAACCTTCTAAACCCTAAAGTTCTGGTAATTTTCGGGATCATTTTATTTGCAGCAGTAATGCGTCTTATTCCCCATTATCCCAATTTTACACCCATTGCAGCTATAGCACTTTTCGGAGGTGCACACCTGGGAAGAAAATGGCTGGCTTTTTTCGTTCCTTTATTTGCCCTTTTTATCAGCGACTTAATAATCGGCTTTCATGGATTTATGCTTCCGGTTTACATTAGTTTTGCGCTGGTAGTTTTGCTGGGTAATCTTATGCGAAACAATATCAGGGTCAGCAGCGTACTTGGAGGTTCTCTGGCTTCATCAACATTGTTTTTCGTAATTACAAATTTTGCTGTATGGCTTGGTAGTCCATTTTATCCCCAAACACTTGCCGGATTAATGCAAAGCTACACTATGGGATTCCCATTCTTTCATACCGGATTAATTGGCGATTTGTTTTATAACACAGTTTTCTTTGGAGGTTTCTATCTGTTGCAACTTCGATATCCTGCTCTGGCGAAAATAAAAGCCTGACAGAATAAAAAAAAATACATTAAAAAAAGCCGGAACTATTATTTTCCGGCTTTTTTATTTTCAATTATCATCTTGATTTACATATCCATATCATCTTCGGATAAGGTAATAATGCCTTCCACATTAAAGTTAGTATTTGGAAGCTGATCCTCATTGTCTTTAATAACCAGAATAATATCGTTGAAATCCTTATCTCCCCCAGGTAGCATAATATCCTCAAAGGTAAGAACAAGGTCTTCGCATCCGTTTTCTATAAACAGAAGATGTTGCTGGTTATTGTTGTTATTAAATTCGATATTGGTATAATGGGTATAAATACCATCTACCATCTGACCATTTGCCCAGCCCTGGGCTACAAGATAAAATCCTATGACTGTATTGGCAGGAAATGGTCCGTCACCAAGCTGAACCATATCGCCTGGTTCCAGTCCACCACCACTGCCTACCATTGAAGCATTGGGAAAAACAACATGTTTTTCCAGATCTTCTATGCTTGCGGGCGGATTATCCGCAGGATAGGCATAATAGCCAAAAGTATTTTTCCATCCGGCACCTTCCCATACAAATTTCACGTATACATTGGTTTCTTCTTCTGTAGTTACATTCAACGTAACATCTTCTTCAAAAAGGTAGGGATGCAGTTCCATGGCATTTACTGATTCAGGGAACATCAAAGTGATGGCTTCCATGAGAGTCGGGCAGGGTTCGGTGGGTATGATATCATCAGGCACACCGTTGTCAATGGAAATGGCAAGAATTTTTAATCCGCCCAGTCCGCTTGCAACAAATATTATACTATCGCGTGATTGCACAAAGTTTGACGACCCCATATCATTGAAAGCCATTGTACCCAGTATAACAATTTCATCATCCAGTTCTTCAATCATTTCGCCTACAGCAATTCCGGATTCACCGTTACCCATAAAGAGCAAGGAGTTGTTTACAGAAACACTGTTGGTTACATGATTCTCATCCAAAGCTCCTTCAGGAGTTTCAGGTTTGGGAATATGTTGTTTTAAGGTACCGTCCATTTCAAGCATTTTCACTCCCTCTTCATTGAGGGCTGCAAAAATGTAGTTATCATTAACAGAAATTTCAGATTTTGAGTAGGGTGTATTGGCACCTCCAATTGCATACTCTGTTTCAAAGTTGGAAGAGTTCAGGTTGAAAATACTTATTTTGCCGGGCTGACCTGATAATACGTAAGCAAAATCTGAATTTGAATCCACTGAGCGTGCATCGAATATTTCTTCTGATTTTACCAGGTTATAGTCACGGTCAAAAATTGTTAGCCCACCGTTATCTCCCGAAGTGATAAAAATGTTGGAATCGCTTACCTGAACACCATTGGCAGAAAAGGATGGTACATCCATAATAACATCCACAGCAGAAATTTGCATTTGTCCGTTAAGGGAAATTACCTGAAAAAATGCCGGGTCTTCGAAGTTGAAATAATAATAATCAGCGGTTGCCCCTACAATGAAAAGTTTTCCGTCAGCATAATCAATGGAGTTGATATCTGCTGTTGGGAAAATGGCCTGCGATACAATTTGGGGTTGTGTAATATTGGATACATTAAATACTTCCACTGCGCCACCATAATCATCGCCTCTGAGGTTATAAGACACAAAAGCGTAATTATTTTTAATAGCCACATGCGTTGCCATTAAGGTGCGTCCGTTACTTACCGGAGGATCTACATCGGCCTTGAGCTTGAAGGCAAAGTTTTTTGTATAATCCACATCTTCTTCGTCCGATTTGAGATTGAAATTGTTATCTCTTATTATCGGAACCAGTTCATTGCGAAAGGTAATTCTCCTGTTGAGTTCGACAATATTATTCGATACGATCATATTGTCAATTTTAACCTGATCATCAGGATCTTTATCGTTTTCTTCCTTGTTACAGGAAATATTAAACACTATCAGAAATAGCGCAATTAATAAGGGAAAAAGTCTGGTTTGTTTCATGATAATTAGTTTTACGACAGTTAGAGTGTAAGGGTTATAAATATTCAAATATTTCTCTTACAAAAATATCGTAACAAAACGCATGAACAACCAGGTAAAAACACCTGAAAATTGCAGGTGTTATCTACAGGACATCAAAAAATATAGCTTAAACGGCAATTTTAACCTTTTATCACAGCTAGCGGGGTGAGTTCAACAAGGATGTCAACCAGGTCAGATTGATTTTTCATAACCTGGTCTATGCTCTTATAGGCACTGGCAGCTTCATCCAGGTCTCTTACAGAGCGAATGGCATGTATGATACCTTGTTCGTTGAGTTTTTTGATTTCTTCTTTCAGGTTAAGGTTTCTTTGAGCCTGCTTACGGCCCATTACCCTGCCTGCACCATGTGAGCAGCTATTGAAACTTTCAGGATTACCTTTTCCTTTTACTATATAGCTTTTGGTTCCCTGGCTGCCCGGAATTATACCAATGGTTCCTTCATCAGCCAGGGTAGCACCTTTGCGATGTAAAATAACATCCTTATCAAAATGCTTTTCTTTAGCTGCATAATTATGTGCAATATTGATCATAGGGAAGGCATTGAACCTGCCTTTAAAATGGTCAGAAAAAATTTCCACAACCCGATCCATCATGAGCTTTCGGTTGGCAAAGGCAAAATCCACACAATATTGCATTTCTTTTATGTATTCCTGGCTTTCTTTGGTATCAAGGGGCAAATAAGCCAATTGAGCAGAACGGGGCACAGGACTTTTCCATTGCTCGTTAAGCCTTATTGCCAAACGGTTGTAATGATCGGCAACCTGTTTTCCTATATTACGGCTTCCTGAGTGGATCATGATCCATATTTTACCGTCATTTCCTTTCTGAACTTCAATGAAATGATTGCCTCCGCCTAAAGTTCCAACTTGCCCGCGGGCGCTGTCATATTCCCGGGAAACTACCTCCATACTATGCGGATCATGATTTTGTGGCATGAATTTTTCATCCTGCATGTTTTTATGGTGCTTGAATCCAAGGGGAATTACCGAGCGAATACCTGTCATAAGGTTTTTCAATTCGTGATGAGGAATATGCTCCAGTGATGTTTTTACTGCACACATTCCACATCCGATATCCACACCCACAGCATTTGGAATAATTACTTCATCCAAGGCAAGCACACCACCGATAGGCATACCAAATCCCTGATGACAGTCGGGCATAAGAGCAATATGCTTGTAAGCAAAAGGAAGGTTAGCAAGATTCCGGGCCTGCTCCAGCGCACCCTGCTCAATATCAGCGAGCCAAAGCTTTATAGGTAGTTTTTCGGTTGTGATTTGTTTGATCATTATCCCTCGTTTAATAATATTAACAAAGGAATAGTCCGGTAGTTTAATCAGATGCGTGAAATGATTTTCTGGTAATCGTTTTCGAGCTCAATCTCTGAGATGGTATTTTGAACCAGGACACCTTTCTGCTCCGGGATGCGTGTTTTGGTGAAATTCCAAACAACCTTAATTCCTGAATCTATGGCCTGGTCGGCAGCCTGAAGAGCATTTTCAGGTGTTGTTGCAATCATTGCCATTTTGATGTGCATTTGTCTGACAAAACTCTCAAGCTTATCCATGTTTTGTACTTTAATGCCAGATATTATTTTGCCTGTTTTTTCGGGATCAATATCAAAAGCGGCAACTATTTTCAGGCCGCTGCCTGCAATGGTTTCATTTTTTAACAGTGAAGTGCCCAGCCGCCCTATACCAATGAGGACAGACTCTCTGAATTCCTTTTCACCAAGTAAAGTGTCAATGCAGTCGATTAATGTTGCAACTTCCACAAAATCCTCTTTGGATTTTTTCCATTGAGGGCAATAGGAAAAATCCTCCAGAACAACATCTACAGGAATATCTAAAAACTCGCTTATGAGTGAGATTGTAAGGTTGCGTTTTTCTTTATACATCCACAAACGCAATAGGGGTTGGTAAAGACGAAACCTTTTAATGGTTTCCTCTGGGAGTGCAAATGATTGTTGTTCTTTTCGTGTCATAAATATTTTATGGTGAACAATCTATTTCGCTTATTAAATATTAAATCCGGTTTTATCAAGAAAACAAACAGTTCTTAATACTAAGCAATACTCATATTTAAAATGGTTTTAAAAAAACCGGTAGTCTGGATTTTTAGTGATCTAGACTACCGGAAACCAAAACCAAAAACACACATGAAGAGAAGGGAATATTTTGAAGTTTGTTGTTTTGAGAAACAACCTGAAACCGGTTATTATGGTGTGTACCATTTTTCTTCAAAAACCTAATCTCATTTGAAAAAGAACGTAGTACCGATTTCGATTACTGATTAACAATTAATATGCCATAAAACACAATTAATTAAAATACAAAATATTACGTAAATTTGCATTTTCTATTTCAGCTAATGGTCTACATATTAGTGTCACGATTAGTGACAGTGCAACTGTAATCAAAAAGGACAGTGTAATATTTTATGACAGCTCAAAAATAGCAAAACCCATTCCACATAATTTCGTATACATTGTAATTAATCAGTCAAATATTGCTCTGGATTGAATTAGCATAATTTTTTTAATGATGCAGGCATTTGATCATTATTATTGATTTAGTGTCGTTAAGTTTAAGCCTATTATCATGGAACGCGGATAACGGAGATACAAAGCAGCACAGATTTTTTATGATTAAACATTTTACATAAGTGTTTCTAAGATTTTTTTATGATATTTCAAATGCCTGACCAAACGACATTGATTGTTGATTTACAATTTTTATGCGCTTTTTTTTAAATCAATTTTTAAGATGAAAAACTGGAATTCTTTTTTTATCATATCAAGTATAATTATCGCTTTAATCCTTTTCATTACAGGTAAACAAAGTATTGAGAATCTTTTTGATGATATCCATATTCGTGAAACAGTCATTGTTTTCTTCAAAACGATTGCAGTTTCATTTATTGCAGTATTAGCCATTATAACAATGGTAATTCTTATTCTTATTGATGTTTTGCTGACGGTACTTTTGCGCAAAGAATTTCCTCTGTTTCATTTGCTTTATGAGCATGTATATAAGCAAGTGGCAGTTGGCTGGTACTGGGATTCGCACAGCGGAGGTCACATTCTGATGGCCTGCATCATTATGTTTGGGTTAGGAATTATAGGTATGAATCTGGGTTCTGTTTTCGGAAAAAAGAAAAAAGTAGTTGTGCGAAAAAAAACGTAAACACATATTTTTTATTTATATATCAAGTTCAAACTTTTTTATCTTCTGATATAAAGCATTTCTACTGATACCCAAAGCTTTTGCTACCCTGGTCATATTTCTGTTATACACCTTTACAGCATGTATGATGGCTGTTTTTTCCAGTTCTGATAATGAAGATACTTCTTTGTTTTCCATATCAGTTGATATATCCGAACCTGAGATATGGGTTTTCTTTTCTGCAGCATCATCTTCTATGCCTGCAGATTCCCTGAAAGCATCAGGATTCATAATTTCATCAGACCATCCGATTTTACCATTCAGGTTTACATATTTTTCAATAAAGTTTTCCAATTCTCTTACATTACCCGGCCAGTTGTGATATACCAGTTTTTTAAAAAGCCTGTTGTCCATATCCGGAAGCTGTTTACGAAGCTTCACTGATTTTAAATTCAGAAAGAAATTTATCAGCATAGGAATATCTTCCCTTCGTTTTCGCAAGGGGGGAATATAAACCGGAATAACGCTAAGCCTGTAATACAGGTCTTGCCGAAACTTTCCTTTTTTTATTTCTTCCAGCAGATTTTTATTGGTAGCAGCAATGATCCTGACATCTACAGGTATAAGTTTATCGCCCCCTACCCTTGTAATGGCTTTCTCCTGAAGTGCTCTCAGCAATTTCACCTGCATATCGGGAGGCATTTCACCGATTTCATCAAGGAAAAGAGTGCCACCATTGGCGAGTTCAAATTTTCCGGGTTTACCTCCTTTTTTTGCACTGGTAAAGGCACCTTCGGTATATCCGAATAATTCACTTTCTATAAGGGTTTCAGGTATTGCGCCGCAGTTAAGTGCCACAAAACCGTTGTCGCGTCTTGAGCTGAAGTTGTGAATAGATTGTGCCAGCACTTCCTTGCCTGTTCCACTTTCACCCTGGATCAATACAGTACTGGGGCTGTCTGAAATACTGCGGCAATATTCGATGATTCTTTTCATTTCGTCACTCTCACCTATCAAATCATCAAAATTATAACGGGCCTGCATGCCGGTATATTTATTCACCATTTTATAAACCCGTTTCATATCGCGCAAAGTAACAACCGAACCATTGATATTGCCTTCACCGTCGGTAAGCGGATATGCGCTCAGGCTAAGTGTTTCACGAACACCAAACCGGCTTACCTGAACTTCTTCATCCAATATGACTTCATTGTTTCTGACCTGAGCAAAAAGCTTAGGCCATTCAGGTACAAAATCCCCAAGATTTTTATTTTCAATTTGCTCAACAGGTAAGCGAAAAAGTCTGGAGGTAATATTATTAGTCCGTTTTACTGTTCCTGAAACATCTGTACCCAATACTCCGAATTCAAGAGTGTTAAGTATTTGAGAAACAAATCGGTATGCTTCCTTTTGACGCATTTCGGAGTATGAGCTTTTAAGCTGAAACTCAATGGCTTTAACTGAAGCCACTATTAAACCCAAAATATGCGGATATACTTTATCAATATATCCGCTGATATTTAAGCAACCTAAAATGTTACCCTTTTCATCATGAACGGGTGCAGCAGAGCAACTCCAGTTGTGAAAGATTTCAGCATAATGTTCCTTTCCTGTCAGTTGAACGGCAATATTCTTATCCAGAGCAATACTTATGGCATTCGTTCCAATGCTTTTTTCACCCATGCAGGCACCCGGAATAATATTATAGGATCTGATTTCATCAAGTGTTTTCTGATGCCCGGCAATTTCGAGGATATATCCTTTTTCATCAGTAAGTAAAATGATAAATCCGCTGTCAGCTACAAATTCGTGAAGCAGTTTAACAAAGGGGACAGCAATACTGATCAGGCGCTGATTACGTTCGCGACTGAGCTTAAATGCGCTCTCAGAAAGCACCAGCGAGGGATTTACAACACCTGTATCCACACCCCAGTCACGACTTCTTTTGTGAGAAGCCGTGATTAATTCTGTTTGTGCGGTAGTGTTATCAGGGGTAATCATGTTTATTAAGCTATAAGCTTTCTGTATTTGATTCTTTTTGGGCCTGTATCGCCCATACGTTTTTTTCTGTTCTCTTCATATTCGGAATATGATCCTTCAAAGAACACAACTTCTGAGTTTCCCTCAAAAGCAATAATATGTGTTGCCACTCTGTCAAGAAACCAGCGGTCGTGTGTGATGATCACGGCACACCCGGCAAAGTTTTCGAGCCCTTCTTCCAGAGCTCTCAGCGTATTCACATCAATATCGTTGGTTGGCTCATCAAGCAGAAGAACATTGGCTTCGCTGCGCAATGTCATGGCCAGATGCAGACGGTTGCGCTCTCCACCGGATAATACTCCACATTTTTTACCTTGATCTGCCCCGCTGAAGTTAAACCTGGCCACATAGGCCCTGCTGTTAAACTGCTTACCGGCCAGGGCAATGGTTTCATTACCCCCCGATATAACCTGCCAGACAGACTTTTCAGGATCAATTTCCACATGTGCCTGATCCACATAGCCTAACTGGACTGTTTCACCCAATTCAAAATTACCTTTATCAGGTTTCTCCTGCCCCATGAGCATGCGGAAGAGGGTAGTTTTGCCGGCGCCATTGGGGCCAATGATACCCACAATACCTGCCGGTGGCAGGGAGAATGAGAAATTCTCAAAAAGTAGTTTATCCCCAAATGCTTTTGTAATCCCGTGCGCCTCTACTACTTTGGAGCCCAGCCTCGGACCATTGGGAATAAATATTTCAAGTCGTTCTTCCTTTTGTTTTATATCTTCATTGAGAAGCTTGTCGTAGGCATTAAGCCTGGCTTTGGCTTTGGCCTGACGGCCTTTGGGGTTCATGCGCACCCACTCGAGCTCCCGTTCCAGGGTTTTGCGCCGTTTGCTTTCCGATTTTTCTTCCTGGGCAAGGCGCTTGGATTTTTGCTCGAGCCAGCTGCTGTAATTCCCCTTCCAGGGTATGCCTTCTCCCCTGTCCAGCTCAAGTATCCATCCGGCAACGTTATCAAGGAAATAGCGGTCGTGTGTAATGGCAATTACGGTTCCTTTGTATTGCTTGAGGTGCACCTCGAGCCATTCTACCGACTCGGCGTCCAGGTGGTTGGTAGGCTCATCAAGTAAAAGAATATCCGGTTCCTTCAGAAGCAACCGGCAAAGTGCCACACGGCGACGTTCTCCCCCGCTCAGGTGTTCAATCTTTTCACCGGGATCGGGGCAACGGAGGGCATCCATGGCACGCTCCAGGCGGCTGTCAAGATCCCATCCGTTATACTGCTCAACAAGATCGGATAGTTCGCCCTGACGCTCAATGAGTTTTGTCATTTCATCATCGCTCATGGGTTCGGAAAACTTCATGTTCACCTCTTCGTATTCCTTCATGATATCCACCACATTCTGAACTCCTTCTTCAACAATCTCTTTAACGGTTTTGGTATTATCAAGATAGGGCTCCTGGGCAAGGTATCCTACAGAATAACCGGGAGAAAATGCCACTTCACCCTGAAAGGATTTCTCCTCTCCGGCGATGATGCGCATGAGGGTTGATTTACCCGAACCGTTCAAACCAATAATACCAATCTTGGCACCATAAAAAAACGACAGGTAAATGTCTTTCAATACCTGTTTGGATGGAGGGAATACTTTACCTACTCCAACCATGGAGAAAATGATCTTTTTGTCGTCGCTCATATAATAATAAAAGAGTTTGAGAACATCAACAGGCTTTTGATGCTGCAGTTTAAATAATTTTCCTGTTTATCAGGTGCAAAGATAATGAAGGTTTATGAATATCCTTAATATCTGTAACCCACAGAGAATGGTATTAATTCCTGATAACCTTATGGGTTATAACACCACTATTTCCACTTATTCTTAGAAAATATACCCCCGATTGCAGATGGTCCAAATTGATTTCAGAGGATAAAACCTGGCTCATAAGAACTTTGCCCGAGATATCAACTACCTGAAGATTATAACTTTCAAAATCAGATAAACCGGAGATTATTATCCTGCCATCCGTTGGATTGGGATACAAGCTTAATTGGCTGTGAAAAGCTATCTGTTCTGTGGAGGTCTCAATAAAGCCATTGAAAAATTCAACAGTTTCGAGCAATGCTGGAAATGCGCATTCCCCGTGCCCCATTGTGGAACTGAGGTTTTCTGATACCAGATCAAGAGCGCCATTTGCCTGCATGACAGAATCGGCAACAATAGAATTTTCAAAAGGAACCATATCATCAGCCAAACAATAGAATATGCGGGTAGGAGCTTGTGGTGCCCAGTTGAAAGTATCATTTTCACGCAAAATAACATTAAGAGGATGATTATCATCAGAGGTCATTTCAGCTACCAGTTCCGGATTAAATATTGTGACCGGGTAGCTGTTACCGTAATTTTGAGCAGAGAGAAATATAAGTGCAATGGTAAGATCAATAAGGTTTATCTGCCCGTTATAAAATGCTTCAATAGAGGGGATAAACACCGGCTGAAAAATATCAGTGAGGTCCTCATACACATTACCATACACCTCCTGATAACCAAGAATAAGGTAGGGAATAAATCCGACGTAAAGATAGTTCGTTTCACTGAACATCAAATCGCGCATCACACCTGAAATACTGTAAGGGCCTGACAAGTGAGTAGCCGCAGTTACGGTGAACTCTGCAGAATGGTTGAGCTCAAGTTCCTTGTGAGTTGACATGGATGCATGACCTCCCTGTGAATAGCCGGTCAGAAATAGTTTATGATTTACAGCATAGTCTTCTCCTTCAAGCCATTCGTGAAATGCCTTGAGCATATCGACTGAGGCTCTGGCCTGGGTTTCGCGATGAACATATGGATGGAACCCTCTTGAATCGCCCATCCCAAGGTAATCGGGAGCCAGCACTGCATAACCACTTGCCCCGATGCCGGCATATGCTTCAAAATCAAGACTCAATGATGATGGAACCTCATCTCTTGCCGGGCTGGTACCATGATGGTATATTACCAGCGGATACTCATTGGCCATATTATCAGGAATCACAATTAATCCCGATGCAATATCGGACATGCCATCTGAACCGGTGGTATGATAGGTCATTTTATAGAAATGAGCACCATTATCTACATCATAATCCAATAGTTCGGAAATTTCATCAGCTGATGCTGAAGAAATAAATTCAACACTATTAACATATTGGCTGTAAGTAGTTGGGACGAAAAGAAAAGAAAAAAGTAATGAAAAAGTAAAGAAAAATTTCATAGAATTGTATTTTATTGGTTGGCTGGAAAAAAACTAATGCTTTGCCGATATTAACAAGTTATCTATATAAAAGTTCGCACGGTTGATTCGGGGCGCGACTTAGAGTCGCACCCCGACAAGTCAAAATCAAAAAAACATCTTTAAAAGCTTTCCAGTATCCTTCCTGAAATTTGCAACAGGCTTATCTCAGCCATTTTGGCCTGGTACTGAATGGAGAGAAGGCGTTCTTCAGCTTCAAGGAGATTTTTCTGAACCTCGCGCAACTCAAAACCGGAGAGAGCACCAAGGCGATAACGATCAAAGGCTATTTCTACATTTTCGCGGGCAGCTGCCAGGTTCTGGGTTTCAAGATCGAGCAAACGAAGGTTGTTGGCGTAGACATTGTAAATAGTAAGCAAATCAGCGGTTGACTCCTGTTTTGTACGTTCAAGAATAAGATCGCGGTTTTCGAGTTCTATGCGGGCATTGCTTTTTTGTCGTTGCAGGTTGCGGCCATCGTAAAGGTTTATTCCCACAGTAATACCATAGTTCATACCCCACGAATGTTGATTTTCCCATGCTGCGCTTTGCGATGTGCTGAAAGTATATCCATATCCCGAACTCAGATTCAAATAAGGGTAAGTACGCGACCGGATCAATTCCAGCTCATACTCACTGATTTTTCTGTTTTGATAGGCTGCAAGAACAGAAGCATTCTGTTTAAAAACATCGTCCTTCAATTCGGCATACATCAGACCCGGATTTACCATTATAGAAGTATCGGCAGGCAAAATATTTTCAGAAAGATCAGGTAAAGCCATCAATTCCGCCAGTCTGATACGCGAGGCTCTGAGCACTTCATACTGTAGCTCCAGGCGGGAACTGTCGGCATTAAGCGTAACCTCAGCCTGTAAAAGAGTAACCTTGGAGCCGGAACCCAACAAAAAATGCTCTTGCTCAATACGTAAACGTTCCCTGGAAATATCAACAGCATACTGTAAATTTGAAAACTGCTGGGTTTGTTGTATGTAGAAGTAATACTCGGAAGCCAAACGGGCAATCAGGTTTTCAATCTGAATACGCGTATTAAGCTCACTCATATTTTTCAGCTCCTCCAATTGAGCATAACGTATTTGCCCTCTGAAACCATCGAAAAGCATCCAGCTTCCCTGTAAGGCGTTATTGAATGTGGTGTTGTGAATTCCCCGCATGCTGAACTCATTCCCGTCGCGAAGATTCTGATTGGTATTATTTATATTTCCGGAAAATGATGATCTTAAATCCAGACTGGGTAACATCCCGGCATTTCCCCGGGTAAAGTTATTGCCGGCAATCCTTTCCTGGTTTTTTACTATACGTAAAGAGTAATTCTGTTCAAGAGCAATATCAATAAACTCATGCAATGTGAGATACTGCTGTGCAATAGCACCGTAGTATGAAAAAGCAAGGATCAATAAGCTGCTAAACAACAGTTTCAATGGGTTCATCATCAATATTCTTTTTTGAACTGGAAACATAGGAATAAATTGCAGGCACCACATAAAGAGTAAGGAAAGTGGCAATAATCAAACCACCAATAACAGCCACACCCATAGCAATACGGCTTTGAGCACCTTCACCCATTCCCAGGGTAAGGGGTAAAACTCCCAAAATTGTGGAAAGACTGGTCATAAGTATGGGACGAAAACGTGCAGCAGCTGCAAATTTGATGGCTGCCATTTTTTCCATTCCTTGTTGCTTGCGCTGGTTGGCAAATTCCACCATGAGGATACCGTTCTTGGATACCAGTCCGATAAGCATAATGATACCAATCTGGCTGAAGATATTCAAAGTAATATCAAAGTACCACATAAAGAACAATGCACCGGTTAATGCAAGCGGAACTGTCATCATAACAATAAGAGGATCCCTGAAACTTTCAAACTGTGCTGAAAGCACCAGGAAGATCAGAACCAAAGCAAACAAAAAGGCAAACATAAGGCTTGACGCACTTTCCTGGAAATCCCTTGAGTCGCCTGCAAGTGTGGTGCGGAAAGTTTCATCAAGTACTTCATCAGCTATACGGTTCATCTCCTCAATCCCATCGCCAATGGTATAACCCGTTGCAAGTCCGGAAGAAACTGTTGCTGATACAAAACGATTGAAACGATACAATTGTGGTGGGGCGGTTTGTTCCTGCAATGTAACAAGGTTATCCAACTGTATCATATCACCATGGTTATTACGCACGTAAAGCGATTTCAGGTCGAGAGGTGTATTGCGGTTTTCGCGGGCCAGCTCGCCAAGTATCTGGTATTGTTTACCATGCATGAAGAAATAACCAAACCGCTGCCCGGACAATGCCAGCTGGAGTGTTTGCCCGATATTCTGCGTGGAAACACCCATCAGGTTGGCCTTATCACGGTTTATGGATACCTGTATTTCAGGTTTCGTGAAGCGCAGGTTTACATTAGCCATCTGTAGTATTTCACTATCATCAACCTTTTCCATAAAATCAGGAAGAACTTCCCTTAGTCGTTCAATGTTCTGCGCCTGTAAAACATACTGAACAGGCATGCCTGAACGCCGGCCTCCAAATGTAGATTGCTGCAATACAAATGCGCGGGCACGTGTCATCTGCCTGACTCTGGCCGAGAGATGATCGGCAATTTCCTGCTGTGATCTTTGCCTTTCAGATGGTGGAACCAGAATAACCCTTACATTTGCCCAGCTACCAAAAACCATATAAATCACACCTTCCACCTCAGGAACCTCTTCCATAACCATTTCGGCAATATTAAAAATATAATCCCGGGTAAACTCAAAAGTGGCACCTTCGGGTGTTTGAGCATTTATTGTAATCTGCGAGCGGTCTTCGAGAGGTGCCATCTCTGCAGGGATATTTGTGTATAATAATACAATCAACCCCACCGCAGCAAGAAGAACGGGAAATACCAACCAGCGACGTGAAAGAAAATTCTCCAATGAATTTTTATAGGTTTGATTCATTGATGTAAAGAATACTTCGGTTTTTTTGTACAAAGCACCACGTTCTTTTCTCTGTTTAAGTATCTTGGTAGAGAGCATAGGAGTAAAAGTGAGCGCCACAAACGAAGAAATCGCTACAGCACCTGCTATTACAATGCTAAACTCGCGGAATAACCTTCCGGTCATTCCTTCAAGGAAAACGATAGGAATAA
This sequence comes from Bacteroidota bacterium, assembly GCA_007693555.1. Classification (GTDB taxonomy): domain Bacteria; phylum Bacteroidota; class Bacteroidia; order Bacteroidales; family UBA7960; genus SKVR01. The sequence goes on along the minus strand of REDJ01000116.1, from coordinate 7,478 downwards.
AAACAGCCACCAGTGTAATGGTTGTGGCAATAATAGCAAAGAAAATTTCCTGTGCACCTTTTAATCCGGCTTGTTTGGGCGTCATCCCCTGCTCTATCTTCACATAAATATTTTCCATCATTACAATGGCATCATCCACCACAAGACCGATTGCCAGTACAATAGCAAGCAGGGTAAGCACATTGATTGTAAACCCGGCAACATACATGATAAAGAATGAACCCACCAAGGATACAGGAATTACAAGGATGGGGATAAGCGTAGTGCGCCAGTCACGTAAAAACAGGAAAATGATTACCACTACAAGCATAAAAGCTATAAAGATTGTATTGCGTACTTCCACAATGGATGAACGAATGTATCTGGTATTGTCAAAGCCCACCTGGTAAAACAGATCATCAGGCAGGTCTCTCTGAATATGTTCCAGCCTGCGGTAAACCTCATCAGCAATATCAATATGATTAGATCCGGGCTGAGGGATGATGGCAACACCCACCATAGGTATCCGGTCTCTCATAAGGATACTGCGCAGGTTTTCAGAACCCAGTTCTGCCCGGCCAATATCCATAAAACGTACAATCTGATCGCCTTCCTGGTGTATAATGAGATTATCAAATTCGACTGGAGTGGTAAGCAATCCCAATGTGCGAATGGTTAGTTCTGTAGCGGTACCTTCGATGCTTCCGGATGGCAACTCCACGTTTTCGCGCATAATAGCATTGCGTACATCCAGCGGAGTAAGGTTATAGCCGGCAAGCTTTGCAGGGTCCATCCACAGACGCATACTCCAGCGTCTTTGTCCCCAGATGGGTACCGAGCTTACACCATCAATGGTTTGCAAACGCTCCTGAAATGTAAGTTCGGCAAATTCGGAAAGCTCTGTAAGAGAACGCCTGTCGCTCTGGATGTTGATAAACATGATGGGGCTTGCATCGGCATCGGCCTTGGAAACTATGGGAGGGTCCACATCGCGTGGCAAACGTCGCTGGGCCTGGGCAACTTTATCGCGTACATCATTGGCCGCGGTTTCCATATCTACACTCAGCTCAAACTCTACAGTGATATTACTGCTTCCCTGCCGGCTCACACTGGTTATGGTACGTATACCGGGTACTGCATTGATGGCTTGCTCCAACGGTTCGGTGATCTGGGCGTCAATCACATCAGAGTTGGCACCCGGGTAGGAAGTTCTTACAGATATAATTGGCGGGTCAACACTTGGGAATTCGCGCACTCCCAGAAATGTCATTCCTATAAACCCGAACAAAAGAATAATAATGGTAAATACCGTTGCCAATACCGGGCGTTGTATGCTTAAGGATGAAAGACTCATATTTGTGGTGACTCTGATAAATTATCAATAACAACCGACATTCCCTGTCGTAATTGCAATATACCTGTAGTAATAAGCGTATCACCAGGTTGTAGCCCTGAAGTAATCTGAATCATATCTTCAGTACGCAAACCAGTTGTAACTCCAATAGATTCGGCTCTGCCATTTCGATACACGAAAACCCTGTCACCATCCATTTCCGGAATAAGCGCTTCTGATGGGATGGCAATTGCATCATCAATCTCTGCCAGCTCAAGTTGGATGGAAACAAACCTTCCGGGTTTTATTCTTGCTCCTGGATTGTTATAGCGAGCCCTTATTGTAATATTGCGGGTTCTTACATCTACCTTGGGATCAACAGCATAAACCCTTGCTACGTGTGTATCAGGATTACCATCCAGCACAAAACTAAGTGGAAAGCCAACATCGATTTCTCCTGCATAACGCTCAGGGATGGCAAATTCGATTTTCAACGGGTCATTTTTTATCAAACGGGCAATCTGGGTATTAGGATTGGCAAAAGCACCCTCGCTCACATGCCGTAAACCGATAACACCATCAAAAGGCGCTCTGAGCTCGGTTTCGGCAATACGAGCCTCAAGAAGCTGTATATCAGCTTCCAGCGATTGCAGTTCGGTCACCGCCTGATCATAGCTTTCCTGGCTTATGGCATCGCGCGAAAGCAGGCTTCGTTGACGAAACTCACGCTCTTCGGCAAGCTTTTTCTGAGCCTGCAGTTTCAGAAGCTGTGCCTGTAAATGTCGATCGTTGATCTTGGCCAGCAACTGCCCTCTGCGAACAGGTGTTCCTTCGTCGAAGTTGATATTTACAATCTTACCTGTAGTCTCAAATGACAGATCAACCTGCTCGTCAGGTATCAGGGTACCCGGAATATTAATAAATTCCACCAGTCGACTTGGCTCCAGACGGATGGCTTCAACATTGAGTGCACGCGTGCCCATGGCAGGGCCGGGAACCGGTGCTTCGGGTTCATCTGAAAACAGTGGCTGGATTTTGGGGTAAAAAATGATGCCTGCAAGTGCTATTACCACCAAAATGATAAAAACAGGTTTGAATTTCATATTTATTATTTAGAAAATTATGGTTGTTGTGAACAACCCGGTTCGAAGCAAATAGTTTGCAACAGATTAGAATTATAATTTTTAAAAAATAATAATTCGGATAATGATATCTTATATTTTAAACGAATCCCAAGGTTTATCCAAAAGAAGTTTCCTGCTATCCCCTTAAAAATCAATTGCTGCAGGAACTTAGCCGTTCAGATGTCAAAAGTAAGTATATTAGGTTTGAGGGCCTTGCTAATTATTCTTAAAAAGGTTGGATAGGAAATTAAATTTTTCCTGAAAAAAGCTGATTCTAGGATTAAAAAGACAGCTTATCATTAGCCAATAAAGCATTGTTAAAGGACTAAAAAGCCCGAATGGCACGAACTCTGTCTGTTTCGTCCTTTTCGCTAAAGACCTGACTACCAGTACTAAAAAGCTGTCCCCATGCGCGAAAGGCATTGGTCTCAGTAGAACTCCAATAGTAGTTACTGCCAAAAGAACTGCCCCCGTTAGCAATAGCTGTGGAATCAATTACTGCCTTATTTTCCCACATCAGGTTTAATTCCTCTTTTGAGGGCAGGTACCAGTCGCCATAGGTTATTGCGTCTTCGGTAACTTGCAGCTCATTACATATACGTGCAGCATAAGTGTTATTGTCATCACCAATAGCTACCTGAGATGCAATAATTATTGAAGTATTAGCTTTCCCAGCATACGGTCCGTCTCCTTTAGCTTGTGTGTTACCAATACTACCGGCAAACCACCTTACTCCGGTACTCTGGTCGTTTTTGGCAGCCACAAGCCCCTTTGTTCCGCAAGGCTCAAGATAAAACACAATGCCACCGTGGGCAAAGTCACCCACCTGAAAGGTCTTCACATTTTTTGCATACAATGCATACGGTACACTCAGCAAAGGGCTGGTGCCGGTTATGGTATAATTTGCTCCCCCATGCAGGTCTGTTTCGGTTTTGATGAAATAGGGTCCGTTTGCCCAGTCGATATCGGCAAAATTACCGCTTACATGGGCACCATCACCAATTTCAAGGGTTACCAAACCATTGGTATTTGTGGTGGGAAAATGGCGTTCTGCGAAAACAGCCGTTCCTGTGGCTGAGCCCTGCAGAATGCTTATTTGCATACCCACCCCATGATTTGTAATCAGATTATCATCTGCATCACGTACCACAGCCTGGTAGGTCATTTTTTCGGGTGCTTGAGCGAACACACTTACTGCTAATAATGCAACAGCTAATATTGTGAATAATTTTTTCATCGGTTTTATTTTTTAATTAAAACTTCGTTTTAGTTTGTTCCCGATACGCTTCGCTATCGGGACTAATTCGACTACGCATTTTTTTCTAAAAAATACTGTCTCATTGAGTTTTAATGATCTTAAATGTTTTAAAATCTTTATTCTCCTGCGTTACTTTTAAAAAGTAGGCACCAGGAGCAAGAAAGCTCACATCAATTTTTGTGTGATGCCCGGTTATCTTCTCACTTTTCCATAATTTTCCATTAATATCATACAAATGATACTGAAAGGATGAGGGTTCGAATTCTTTCACTTTTAGTGTTAGAAAATCAGCAGCTGGATTGGGATAAGCCATAACCGTAAGGTGTATTCCTTCAGCTTCATCAATGGCAGTAACCACTGAGATTTCGTAGGGTTGCTGCACTCCTTCTGCTACTGATCCATTGTTTCCGTCGTGGGTATGCCAGAACAGCTGCCCTACCGAATAGCTGACCGAACCACCACTGCCCTGGCCTTCGCCACCGCTGGCCGGTATGGTTTGCTGTGCCTGAGCCATAGAAAAGCATAAGCTCAATGCCAAAAGCATACATACGGGTTGTAAAGTTTTTGTCTTCATAATGTGCTTTTTTAAATTTGATTGAATGATTTGTATTGAAACCCGGTTTTCTGATATTTTTTAAAAACAGGCGGCATGCAAAATATTTTTGATCTGATAATTCACCATTTACAATGGAATAAAACCCCACAGGCTTATTGGCTGTTTTCAAGTTTTTCCAGTCTTTCCATCAATTCATCAATAAGCCGGCTTTGCTCTTCAATTTGCTGCTGTTGTTCCTTCATGGCTTCTACAAGTACCGGTATTATGGCTGTATTTTCCATGGAATAAATGTCATTGTATTCATCATATCTTACACTTTCGGGAATAATAACCGATACATCCTGGGCAATAAAACCCAGATTGATTTTTTTATCATGCTTTTTCCAGCGAAACCTGACGCCGTTGAGCTGCATGATCTTTTGCAGGTTATTATCGGAGGAAATAGGCTGGATTTCCTTTTTCAGCCTTACATCGCTGTAATTTGTCCAGGGGAGGTTACCTCCAATGGATGATGCTCCGGATATTCGAAATGTATTAGCCGCAACAAACGGCCCGGCATCAGCAGCGAGGTTGATGGCAAAAGAATAATTTAACCAAGCATTTGCTGAACGCCCCAAGGCAATGGAATAATCTCCCATTGCATTTGCACTTACACCAATAGCAGTAGAACGTTCACCGGAAGCGGTTGAAAAACTACCCAATGCAGTGGATGAAATTGCTGATGCCTCGTTATTTAAGCCAACAGCAAAAGATGAATTACCGGAAGCTGTCGAATTATTGCCCAGAGCTACCCCCCAGGCCCCTGATGCATTGGCTTCATAACCAATTGCTATGGAGCCAGCATGAACAGCATTTGAATGATATCCCATAGCAACAGAATTATTACCTTGTGCTAAAGAGCTATCCCCAACCGCAAAGGAATAAGCCCCGGAGGCATGGGTTTCATTTCCCATAGCTACGGCATAACTGCCAGACGCAATTGTTTCTTTTCCTAAGGCAAAAGCACCGATAGCATTGGCTTCAGTTTTATAACCTAATGCAAAAGAACGACTTACTTTTGCTTTGGCCATATAACCCATGGCAAAGGAACTGAAGCCTGTGGCTTTGGAGTAATATCCCATTGCAAATGCCTGAGGACTTTCAGCCCGTGGTCCAACACCTAATGCAACTGAGCCATAATCTGAAGCCAGTACATTGTATCCCAAAGCATAAGAATAAAAACCGATGCTGTCCTTATCCCATACATTTCCAATCACCCTGCCAGCGCGGAAGGCAGCCTTATTGGGATACCAGAACATGCGCGTACCAGAGCCCCAGGCCGGCGGATCTCCGGGATCTGTTGAAGTAACCTCTCCCACAAACAACACATTTCCACCACCAACACCTTCACCAAAGGTATGAAGCAATGCATTGGGTTGCTGGGTGCCAATTCCCACATCAGCAAAAGTTGTAACCACATCATTGCCATCTTCCCATAGTGTGGTTCCGGGTTCACCTTCTGGGCCGGGAGGACCCTCAGGTCCGGGCGGGCCTTCCGGGCCGGGGGTGCCGCTTTCTTCTGCATACAAGGCATAAGGCACGCTTAAAAGCTGACTCAAACCGGATATGGTATAATCTGTTCCACCGGTAAGGTCGGTTTCGGTTTTGATGAAAAAGGGTCCATCGGCCCAGTCAATGAGTTCAAATCCGGTTTCAGAACCAATTTCAAGGTTAACTAAACCATTGGCGTTGGTAACAGGATTTTTGGTTTCAATATACACCACAGTTCCATCTGGTGCACCTTGTAATATGCTGATCTGCATACCTACTGTCTCATTGGTAACCAGGTTTTTATCAGCATCACGAATCACAGCCTGGTAGCTGAATTTTGCCGGGGGCTGTGCACAAACAATCACCGACATTATAGTTAAGACGACGGCATAATAAAGTTTTTTCATGGTTTTTGGTTTTTGAATGTTACTAATTGAGATTATCTTATCATTAGAGATGCTCACAATCAAAACCAGATTCTATAGATTTTTCCGGCTATTCGGGAGGTAACAGAAACCGGAAACATAAAATAAAATATAAGGCCAATCTTTAATTAGAAGTAAAACAGGAAACCAAGTTCAATATGTAGTTTATTTGAACTATCAGTTACTTTATTGGCTTTTCAAGCAAATTTGTATAATTTTTTTGAGAAAACCAAACAGGTCAGAAACATTCATATAGAAGCATAATTGCATTTGACAGAGATTATCATGCTATGGGGCTAAAAAAATTATTACAGGATGTGAAGTCGTACCCTGAACAGGAAGGTACCGGGTTATACCCTGACGGGGCGAATCATCGTCACCCCGCCACTCAAAAAAATAAAAAAACCCCGACGCATGCGCCGGGGTCCTTTTTTATCTTTCAATCAACTTATCTGCCTTCACTGGAAAAAATACGTCTCCGTCTTTTACCACTGCCGGTTTTGTTTCCGGAAAACCCGTTAAAACAGGAATTTCTATTAGTGTGGCCTGAACCGTTGGAATTACCGCTGTTTCTGCCTCTTAAACCTGTTTTTCTTCCGGCGCATCATTATTGAGATATTGTAAGCAAAGACACTTAAAGAAACATCCATGATTAACTTTTAAACACACACGAGGATGAGTATTTATAAAACAACCTGTCAGCCAGTGTTGAAAGAGTATTGTTGGATGTTCCCCCGCATAGGCGGGACAGGCATCTAGCCGCTTTAATCAAATTTAGACTGATGAATCACAGATGGTTCTTTGCGTTCTCTGGATGCCGGCCCAAGAACGCTTTTCATCATTATCTTGATTATCGGATTCACTTTTGCAATCCTTGCTTCAGATTTGCAATTATTCACACACGCCATGCATCCTAAGCAGATTTTCTTTGCAGAGGGATTGATATAGTTGCCAGATGAAAGGATACCCGTCGGACAAACCTCTCCACACCTTTCGCATTTTACACATATTTTTTCTCTGTATGTAGGATTAAGAGCAGTATATTTTTCCGATTTTGAATGCTTGTCCAGTTGAAGTGGAACATCTCTTATATTCAAAGGCTTAGTTGTGTGCAATATTTGCGCTCCAAACTTTCGTGCCTTTTCGATATCTGATTCATCTGGACGACCCACTGCAACGGGTACAATATCTGAATATGAGTGCTGGCCAATGAATAACCCCGCTGCCATAACACTAAACCCATTTTGAGAAAGTATATCAACCATACTATGGA
>REDJ01000059.1 GCA_007693555.1 Bacteroidota bacterium | reverse complement strand
AGCCATTCGCAGGTTTCATAGCTGTCAATTTCGGCTCTCAACCATATTCCCAGCATTACCTTAAAGTCGAGATTGTGCTCCCTGATCACTTCGAGTACCATCTGACTGTTTTCTTCGCAATCGTAAAGCCTGAAAAGCCGGAAAGGCGTTTGCTCCTTCAGGTTCATCAGATCTTCCAGGATCTCTTCATAGCTTGGATTGATGGCTCCCGCACCCCGATCGGGATGCTGCCCGGTTCTGAAGCCCGAATAGCAAACCGCTTCCGATACCCCGGCCAAAAGCATGTCTTCTGACTGCGGAAGACCGGGTAAGGGCTGTGTTTCACTTTTCCTTTCACCCGAAAAATTACATGACATAAAACTCAGTGATATTATAATTACTAAAAACTTAAATACGTTTCTCATGGGTTTTGTTATTTTATACATTACTGATTACCTTGTTATTCTCAATGAAACTTCCATGCGGTCAATTTTACCCGATCTTTTGAAGATCATTTTGCTGATTTTCGTGCTTAATACATTACCGTCAATTTGCTCATTATTACCGTCTGCAAAGAATACTATGATTTTTTCATTGTCAGATGCTGAATACACAACGGGCACCGAACAGTATGTAAATGCCAACTGACCTTTGTCAAGAGATATTTGCCCTTTTTCACCCTTCGCATCAACATAATCAAATAGTTGCGGCTCATTGAGAAACTCACCTTTCCTGAGCAGACAGGGGTCAAAATACAATTGCCCGTCTTTTACAAACACCCCCAGTTCTCCGAATCGTGAAAGGATATCTTCCTTCACCTGTCCGGTCATTCCGGGTTGCTGTGCGCCACGATGTTGTGGTGTATGCGAGTAGGGATCGGTGGGGAATGCGCCATACAACTCAGGCGATTTGTGTACACCAATACCGGCCTCAATCTCATAATAATGATCGAGCAACTTTCCAACTACAACAGGATCGGCCTTTTCTTCAATAGCTTTCAGACAACATTCCTGCACGGCCAGCAAGAGCTTAGAAACCATATGCCAGTAGATAGAGCCCAGTCCCTCAAAGGCAAAGAAGGTTCCGGATCTGCCGGTAAACGATTTGTGATTGAATACTTTTTCAAAAATGTTCAGTAATAACTTACGGTCTTTCTCAACCAGATCTTTGTATTCTCCGGATGCCATTTCATTTAAGGCCTTTTCCAGATCTCTGGAATTTCTGAAGTTTCCGTTGAAATGGTATCCACCCTGAATATCCTGCTCAACGATTTGCTTATTTCCGCCGGCAACCATTTTTTGAATTAATTCTGATGATTTTGCATCAGCTTCAGGAATGGTATTTTTTTGCAAAAATCCGGGCAATTCTTTGTTGGGATACAAAATGTAACTGTACTGATCTGGCCTGAAAAGGGCACTGTTTTTCAAAGCGTCCAGCACTTCAAGGGCATCCTGAGAGCTTAAATAACCTGAACTTAAAACGGCAACCTGCCCCTCGAGCATTTCGCTGAGATGAGAGCACGAAACCTCTGTATCGGTGGCTGTCATTAGATTGTAGGCGTGGTAAAGCTTATCATCCCTTTTGTTGGCACGTATAGAATGCTCGATGAAATCGAGACTCACCCGGGTAAAATTCTTCAATCCTGCCAGTGAAACACTCCTTTTTTTACCCCAGAAACCGCTTTGATAAATATGCTGCCGGTAGTCTGATGCAGCCTTCCCTAAACGATCAAGGATTATTTTCCTGTCGTTGTCATTGATGCTACCTGACAACAATGGTCTGAATTCATAAAATGTTTCTCTTACGCTGTGGTAAAACTCAATAAGTTCGCTGGAAACTTTAATGGTTTCCAGATCGGTCTTATCCAGTGCCTGCTGGAAAAACTTCATGAAGCGATGCAGATAGTAAAGTGTAACCATGGAAACACCATTGCCTACCAATGCATTGTTGGCATCGTTCCATTCGGGCCGTTGGGTATTAAGCCAGATACCGGTTTCAGGTATTAAATTGGATAATTTGGCCAGCACAGCAGCCATGATTTTCTCCAGGAAATTTACATGGTAAATCTCTTTGTTTCCGGTAGCAAGCAAGGCTCCGTCGGCCCCCAGCAATTCGCGCTGTTTTCTGATGGCAGCATCCCATTTATGATCAAACTCAATGGTATCCTTGGGATTGCTGAGGATCTTATCATAGGGTTTGATAATATAGGGAACTGCGGCATATACAAACCAATCTTTATCAAAATAGGATTGTAAAGTACCGGGATGGTAGTTCTCGATGATCTCAAAAAATTTTTGCAGGTAAATGATTTGGTGATCGCCCCAATAGCCTATATATGACCATGGATTGTCGGGTTCGATGGTTTCCCAGTCGAAGCCATCTTTGGTAACTCGGTAAGGATTGTATCCGTCGAAAGTTGAAGCATTCAGAAACTTGAAAATCATCCCTTCAATAAACTCAGGATACGATTTTGCCAGTGCTTCCCAGTTCTGGAAGAGGTCGCGCCAGTTGCCTTCATAATCCAGGATTTCGGAACCGTCTTTTTCGTCCTGGATATTGATGGTGAAATAGTTCCACGGGCGACTGGGGTCTCCATGCCGACGACTGAATTTTAAAGGAAGGTACTCGATGGAAAGCCTGATGAGGTCGGCATCTTCACTGTCCTGCAATAGTTCTCTCAGTGCAGATTGGTTGAATACATTATCAAGCTTTTGAAAAAAATCCTGATTCCTTGCAACTACATCTTTGTTTGCACCGGCCAGGTATTTAACAAAATCGCCTTTCCTAATCTGGTAATTGTCGTCAAAAATACCACCACGCATAATATTAAACAGCACATTGGAATAATGGCGGGTATCACTCAGCTTGTCAGCAGTAGATTGCAAACCATCGGCACCTGAAACAAGACGAATCAGATTTTCCGTGCCAGAGTCAATGTCATGCTCAATTGCTTTTTCTATGTTTTTAATTTCCTTAATTGATTTTGAAAGGCTGATGATCTGCGCATGGTTTTGATTAACATTGGCTATGATTTTCCAGCTTTTCCCGGAATTTGCAGGCAGTGAAATTTCAGAGGAAACAAAGTAAGCTCCTTTTTCTCCTTTAATGTCACGTTCCCCCTGAATTTCATGTTTCTGCCTGAACTTCTTCAGCTGCCATGAAGAAAGAAGATATTTGGGATTTTCAAGTCCGAGAGACCAGACTATATTGGCTTTTAAAGCTTCGCTGGGCTCGGCCTTATCAACAATAATTGCACTGAGTGCATAAATACCTATTCCTGATGATGGTTCCAGTTCACTTCTTTTGTATGCATCTACCAGATTGCTGGTTGATCGTTGCAGGTCGCTAGGAACGCCATAAGGCATGATATTCTGAATTCCATCAAGGAGTGTGATCCGGCACTCTTTTCCTGAGTTGTTGATCAGTTCAGACTTCCTGATAAAACCGAATACCTTCCCTGAATTCCATTGGTATCTAAAGGCAAGATTCAGATCATGATTGATTTCTTCAAAAATGATTTTGTTCCCAAATATGCTTTTATAAAGATTCCGACTTATAGCATACTTACCTGTATATCTTTCAGAAAACGGCTCCCAGATCAGGACTTCTCCATCGGTATGAACCTGTAAGATAGTTTTGCTTCCGGTGATGTCGGCCGATTCGGTAATCTTATCATCGGTATAATAAGGAAATAAGGCATATTCGGGGTTTTTGCGCCCAGCTGAGAGGCCTCCGTTACTGGAAATGAACAACCAGTGATTTGCATCACTAACAATGCTCATAAAGAACGGACGCATTTTATCGTGATTGCTGATTTTGAAGTATTTTTCATTTTCAAGTTCTACTTCACTCATCTCTACCTTTTTACTTTGCTCGTTGCTCATATGGTGGAAATTTTATTTTTTTATTAAACTCATTTTAAAAAAAGCTGCCGGTCAAAAGAAAGTTTCCTTTGAAGAATCTTTCCAACCCAAAGACCGGCAGCTAAAAACAACACCATGAAAAAGTGTTAACAAACAAAAACCTGTTTCAAAAAATATCATTCCAAAGAATGTTTAATTATTCGATTAATTAACATAAAAGGGAATATTGGCAGTACCTGCCTGATTGTATTCATCAGTAACATAAACAAGGATGCGGTATGCACCTTTTTCTGCCGGAGCCCTGAAAACCACTTCAGATGTTTGGGCTGAAATAATCAGTCCTTCAATACTTAAAGGTCTGGCTTCAAAATCGCCACCTTCGCTTAACTCAACGGGCTCGGGCATGACTTCAGCCCTGACATTCAGGCTCTCCATTGCAGCATGCTCAACCTCTAATATTAGAGTATATTCACCACCTCTTTCAAGCATAACATCATCAAAGCGTCCGCCTTTCCCTTCAATGGTAATATCCTTCATTCTGGGCGCCATGTTTTCGGGCCATTTACCGGTCCATAAATATTCCATTACATTAATTGCTTCAGTTTTTTCACCGGCTTCAGTAAACATGCCATACCATGAAGGAGTACGTTCCTGTTTTTGACCCCATAAAAAAACATAGGATCCCATGCAATTAACATCATCTGCCAGGATAGACTTTTGATATCTCTGTTTGATGGCTTCAGCCTTTTCAGTGGATGTTTGCTCAATGGGAGATTCCCAGCTTGTTTCAGGCATTTCCCAGTGACCGGTTGCTCCCCATTCAGTAACAAGGTAAGGGCCATCGTATCCGGCATTTCTGAGTCGTTGCTCAAGGTGGATGATACTTCCGTAAAGTTGTATTGAGAGAAAGTCAATATCAGGACAGTTTTCAGCTATATATTCCACTTCTGCCCGGCCAATGCCTGCAAGCATTGTTGTAACCACATGATTTCCATCCACTTCTTTGATCATCCGGGCAATGTCATTCACTGCATCCCAAACTTTTTTGTTGGTATATCCGAGATTAAGTTCATTGCCGATACCCCAGCCCAGAAGTGCCGGATGGTCTTTCAATTCAATGACTTCCTTGCGTATTCTTTCCAATTGCTCAGCTACAGCTGCTTCATCATCATAATCAAACCCATGTCGTTCTTTTCCCACATATACTCCCATCATTACCATCAATCCGTTTTCCCAGGCCATATCAAGGGCTTCAAGCGCAACTTGCGTGCTTTCACCGGTGCTCCAGGTGCGGAAAGAATTGCCGCCATGTGCTGCTATTTCAATACAAGGCCCATATTGACATCCTGCACCTTTCACATAAAACTCCTCCCCATTGACAAATAAGCGATATCTGCCTTCAACGTTGCGCATTTCCACAACTGAGGGACCTGCTTCCCTGGGATCGGTAGCAGGTTTTTCTCCCTGATTACATGCAAAAAATATCATTGCCATAATTACCGGAATCCATTTCAGCATTTTCATGTCTATATTATTTTATGAGTTTAGATTCTAATTCTTCGAGTGATTTCCCTTTGGTTTCAGGCACAAAACGCCATACAAACACCAGGGTAAGCAGCCCGAAAAAAGAATAAATGAGATAGGTATTTCCTGAGCCCATAAATTCAAGTTGCGCAGGAAATACAGTAGCGACAGAAAAACTCACTATAGAATTCCAGAAACCCATGATGGATATGGCCAGACCACGAAGCTTATTGGGAAAAATTTCAGACAGTAATGTCCACATAACCGGCCCCATAGAGATGGCAAATGATGCCACAAACATGATCAGCCCTGCTAAAACCCACATTCCGTTGATGGTTATGGAATGTTTGAGTATGATCTCTTTGAAACTGTTATAGGTGTCTTGTCCCACTTTTTCTCTAACGAGAGTAAAAAACCCCACCTCGTTTTCAAAGACACTTCCTTCCAACTCCGAAAGTTTTTGAATATTTACCAGGTGTACAGGATCAACTTCCATCTCAACAACTTCTTCCATAAGTGATTGCATGCTGGTCTTATCAATATTATACCTGGCATTCTGGAATGAAAAACCCACAATTGCAAGGGAAATAAAAATACCTGTCGCCCCAATATAAAGCAGGGGCTTACGTCCCAGGGTATCAATCAGGAACATTGCCACCACAGTCATAACTACATTTGTAACCCCTAATATGGCAGCCTGCAGGAAAGCAGCATCCTTGCCCCCACCCGCCATTTCAAAGATCATCGGAGCGTAGTAAAATATCGCATTTATCCCTGTAATCTGCTGGAAAAATGCTATCCCGAAACCAATGATCAAAACAGTTTTCATGCGAGCGGAGAATACATCGGAAAAGCGGGCTTTAACTTTAGTCAGTTGTTCTTTCAGGCTTTTTTGAATTTCCTGAAATTCAATAAGTGACTGAGCCTCTCCATGAACTTTTACCAATACGTTCATGGCCTCTTCATCTTTCCCCTTTTGCATGAGCCATCTTGGGCTGCGGGGTACTGTAAATAGCAGGGCCAGGTAAATGATTGCAGGCACTGCTTCAACCCCCAGCATGATACGCCATTTTAGGTCAGGATCGGCAATGGTTTGCTGGAAATAATAATTGGAAAAATAAGCTATGGAAATACCCAGTACGATATTGAGCTGGTTGAAAGTAACCAGTGTACCACGCAAATTACGGGGTGCAATTTCTGCTATGTACATGGGTGCAACAAGAATAGCCATACCCACTCCAAATCCTCCGATAATACGAGCAACCAGAAAAGTACCAATGTTTCCTGCAAGAGCAGTTACAATTGCACTCACCGTGAAAAGAGTTGCCGTAACCATAAGAATTTTCCTTCGCCCGAAACGGTCAGCCAGTTTTCCGGCTATGATATTTCCTGCAATTGCTCCCAATATGAGAGAGCTTACTGAAAATCCAATCAGCATGGAGCCTGAGCGCAATCCAAAGGTCTCCCTGTAAAACGGAGTGGCACCTGAAATCACTGCACTGTCAAAACCCAGAAGGAACCCTCCGAGAGCAACTATCAGTGAGATAAATATTGTGTAGGTTCCTTTTTTCATAACTGGGTTCTTGTTTTTATTCTGCAAGTCATTGAAACCTGGGTTCTCATGTTATGTTAATGCTCGCTTTTTCAGTATCATTTTCAGTATTCAGGGTATAGCAAGTCTTAACAGACGGCATCAACCGACCTTACAAAAAAATAAAATCAATAATATCAATCAATTTTTCTACAAGAAAGCGGGGCTGCCCCCATCCCTTCCGGTCAAACCTTGTTTCAATAACGCTCTTATCAATAGAAACTTTTTTTCACTGACCATAGGGGATGGGAAACGAACCCTGCTTCAGACAGATTTAATACCCGTCATTCTGTTTAAAGACTCCCCCTGAAAGGTCAATTTCCGACTGTGGTATGGGTAAAAATCCCCTGGTAGCAGCATTAAAAGTTGCATCATATATTACCTGATCGGGACTTTCGTAATTAGGCCCCATTATGCCGGAATAAGTGAACTCCTGTGTTGCATAGGCAAGGCCCCTGCGAAGCACATCATAATAACGAATACCCTCAAGTGAAAGCTCCAGCCTGCGTTCTCTGAGAATATTATCGAGGGTGGCATCTACTGGGTCTAATCCAACCCTTGCTCTTACGCGATTAAGATATTCCTGTTTGTTGGGGCTGTCAAGCTCGGCAGCCATAAGCAGTACGTCAGAGAACCGGATCACACGGTGATTTACGGTACGGTTGAGTTCAGGTGACCCGTCAGTGCCCCAGTGCTCGGCATCGGAGGTATACTTTCTCGAGAAATAACCTGTATGCTGATACCCTTTAACAAGTGTACCATCAAGTTCTTCTTCAAGGAGTATGGTATATGGGCGTCTTGGGTCATCCTGCATAAACTCATAGAGTTTATGACTTACCGGTGCAAAACTCCAGCCCCGGTTCCAGTTTTGTGAGCCTGCTACTACTCTTGGTCCTTGCATCTGAGCCGCAAGATTTCCATTTCCCCCACGTATATAATCCCAATCCCCCCAGGGTGGAGAATCACCATAGGAAATTTCAAAAACAGATTCAATTCCAAACTCACCCACAAGACTGAAGTTATGCGAATAATCTTCAAACAGATCATGTCCGCTTTCCTCAATCAATTCCCTGAGTTGTTCCAATACAAAAGTTCTATCTACTTCTGTGCTTCCCGCTGTAAGATTGCCACCATACACACCATTATAGAAAAGGTAAGTTCTGGCCAGTAAAGCCTGGGCTGCCCATTTGGTAATTCTTCCTGCTTCATTAGGAGGAACCGTTTCAGGTAGGTCAGCTATTGCTTCGACAAGGTCAAGTGCAATCTGGTTGTACACTTCTTGCGGTGTATTTTGTTCCTGTGTATATTCTGAGGGTCCTTTAATGGTTTCCAAAAGCAAAGGAATATTTTCGAAAAAACGAACCTGCTCCAGATAGAAGTAAGCCCTTAGAAATTTGGCTTCAGCAATGGTTCTTCTTTTAAAACTCTCACTGGCATCTATATCATCAATAACTTCGAGAAACAGGTTTGCCCGGAATACTCCGATGTAATTCTTTATCCAGATAGCATGAGCGATGGGGCTTACCGGCCTGGTTCTATAATTATTTAATTGATCCCATTCAAAACCATCATTTGGATCGGAACCCCCGGCAAAGGCATCATCAGATAATACATCAGAGACAGTAACAAATGGCATCCAATGGATAAACGGGGTATCCTGATAGGTAAGTACATCATAAATAGCTACCAGAGCCTGGAAAGCTTCTTCTTCCGTGGTGTAAAAGTTGGTTGTTACTTCCACATCAAGAGGCTTCAGATCAAGAAAATCTTCGCTACATGCATTGAACATAAAAATGGCAAGCAGAGCTAAAACGGATTTTATTTTTAAATTTTTCATAGTTCAGGTATTTTATTAGAATGTGATACTTGTACCCAGCCTGAATGTGCGGGCCTGTGGATAAATACCCCTGTCAATTGCAATATCGAAGGAACTCAGAGCACCAATTTCCGGGTCAGCTCCTCTATATTTCGTGAGTGTGAACAGGTTTTCTGCAGATAAATATACTCTCCATGTGTTGGCCTGAATACGGTTAAGTACGGTTCTGGGAATTGTATAACCGATCTGAATATTTTTTAATCTCAGGTAAGACCCATCCTCAATATAAAGATCTGATATTCTATAATTATTATTGACATCATTAAATGTAAAACGTGGCACTGTATTGGATGTTCCTTCCCCGGTCCATCGGTCAAGATCATGAACCGTACGATTTGTAAAGCGAAGATCGCGTCTTTGCATACCGTTGAAAATATCGTTTCCGTATGTTCCGATTATAAGGAAGCTAAGATCAAACTGCCCGTATTCAAGGTTTGAATTCAACCCAAAGGTCCATTTGGGTGTGGGATTTCCTATCATTGTGCGGTCGGCGTCATCAATTTTACCATCACCATTCACATCCACAAAGCGAACATCACCAGGTCTGGCATCTTCTTGCAGAAGCTGTCCGGCACTGTTGACATGCTGGAAGACTTCTGCCTGAGTTTGGAAAATACCATCTGTAACAAATCCATAGAAAAAGCCGATAGGCAGACCTACTTCAGCACGGGTTACCCCCTGGAAAACGGCCCATCTGGCACCTTGCAGAAACCCATCCTCATTCCCTATTTTGATCATTTTATTCTGGTTATATGCGGCATTTACACCAATGGAGTATTTAAAAGTTCTGTCAAAATTTCTCCAATCGACTGACATTTCTACACCCCTGTTTTCCACACTTCCCACATTGGAAAATGGTGGGTCATTACCTACGTGTCCTGGAATAGGAACCACCTCTAAAAGATCGCGGGTTGTCTTGATGTAATAATCCAAAGAACCGGTAAGGCGGTTTCTGAAAAACCCGAAATCAAGGGCAACGTTAAGTTGTTCTGATTCTTCCCATTTCAAATCGGCATTCTCAACATATGATGGAGATGAACCAAAAGCTCTTCCTCCTCCGAAAATGTAGCCTCTGCTTTTATTGATAGTGGAAATATAACGGAATCGACCGATATCGTCATTCCCATTTATACCCCAGGATGCTCTCAATTTTAATATGTCCAGTATATCAAATTCCGGGAAAAAACCTTCCTCACTTATGATCCAGGTTGCACCAATGGAAGGGAAAACACCATAACGGTTGTTGGGTCCAAAATTTGATGAACCGTCGCGACGAAGAGTAAAGTTAAAGGCATAACGGCTTTCAAAATCATACAGTACCCTTCCGAATTGCGAAAGTAGTGCATAATGTGATGCTCCACCACCGGCTGTCCATATAGTATCAGTGGCCATATTTAAATATACATGATTGGGATCATCAACAGGTACCTGGGCGTTAAAGCCAGACAGGTCTTCATAATTTTCTTTTCTGGCTGAAATACCTGCCAATACCTGAAGGTTGTGCCCGCCAAACTGTCTGTTGAAGTTAACTGTATTTTCCCAGTCCCATGTAAAGTAACGTTGTATATTTTTAGATACATTGGTTTTATCCAGATTATATTGAGCACCATTGAGATAAAACAAAGGTGTATGCGTGTCAAAAACAACATAGGCTGCATCTAATCCGGCACTGGATCTGAACTTTAAACCCTCAATAAATTCAATCTCACCAAAAATATTACCTACAATCTTATCTACCCGTGTTCTGCCTCTTTGAATTTCAAGCAATGCTAATGGGTTTACAATTTCTGCACTAACATGTTCTGAGATACCATAAACTCTCCCTTCATCATCAGTAATAACCGGTTCGAAATTATAAGGATACTTATTGAGTTCATTTTCATCCAATTCAAATAGAGGAGTAAGAGGATCAAGATTTAATGCACTGCTGTAGGCACCGTTAAAAGAAGTATTACTTGCAATCCCTCTTGTAGAGATATGTGAATAAGCCAGGTTATTTCCAAAATTGAAAAAGTCATTTACCTTATGGCGTGTATTGAGTCTTGCTGTAATTCTTTCGAATTGTGACTTATCGCCACCTATAATACCTTGCTGTGAGAAATATGCAAGAGATGATGAGTAAGTGGAACGTTCTGTACCCCCGCTAACAGAAATATCATGGTTGAAAATTGGAGCATTGCTAACAAAAAGTTCATCCTGCCAGTTGGTATTGTGCGGTGCAATTTCACTAAGGTCAAATGGCTCACTTAGTCCGGCATTACTGGCACCTTCATTCATAAACATGCGATACTGGTCAGCATCAAGCATTTTTATCTGACGTGCTGCATTTTGTATCCCCTGGTAAGCAGAATAGGTAACATTCATTTGTCCTTCTGTGCCGGATCTGGTTGTGATAAGCACTACACCGTTGGCAGCTCTGGCTCCATAAATGGCAGCTGATGCACCATCTTTAAGGACATCCACTGACTCAATGTCATTGGGATTCAAATAATCTATGCCGCCAACTACCATTCCATCAACTACATAAAGTGGTGCTGCATTACCGGTTGTACCGGCGCCCCGAATACGAACCGTAGGGGCTTCGCCGGGTTGTCCGGAGAGGTTGGTAACCTGCACACCGGCGGTTCTGCCCTGCATTGCCTGCTCAATACGTAAAATGGGTGTTGCAGTAATTTCTTCATTACTAACACTGGCAATGGCACCTGTGGCAACTTTCTTTTTCTGGGTGCCATACCCGATTACTACTACTTCATCGAATGTTGTAACATCGAGTCGTAATTGAATATCACGGATGAGTGTTTCATTTTCCGTAATATTTATTTCAATGGTTTCCGGGATATATCCAAGGAAACGAAAAGAAATATTGTAGGTTCCGGGTGCGAGACTCAGGCTGTATTCTCCGTCGATATTGGTAACTGTTCCCTGTGTAGTGCCAACAATTATAATGTTAGCACCGGGAAGGGTTTCACCGGTAATCCTGTCTGTCACGACTCCCCTCAGGGTTTGCCCCTGAAGCAGGGTAGTACTTAACATTCCTGCTATCAGAAATATAAAGTACAAAAAACGTTTCTTCATTTTAATTCGGTTTAGGTGAATGTGTTTATAAATAGGTTTGTTTATCTAATCAAAAGCTTTGGTTTCGAAATGGGCTTTTTATTTTTCTATATTAATTTTTCTGAAATACCCGAATATAATCTACTTTCATTTGCTGGGGAAATAAGGTAGTACCATCAGGATAACCCGGCCAGTTTCCACCCACAGCAACATTAAAAAGAAAGAAATGCTCTTCATGAAACTCTGTCATGTGATTCGGTGTAATATCTATCTGATAATACTGGATATCGTTTACAAACCATCTGATCAGGTTTTCATCCCAGATGATTGAGAAGACATGATATTCATCGGCAAAGGTTCCGGAAGGCAAGGTATAGGAGCCACCTGCCTGAACATGTCCGTTCAAATCCCAGTGCACAGTACCATGTACCCGGTTTTCTCTGCCACTTCCTCCAATCATTTCCATGATATCAATTTCACCACAGGCAGGCCAGCCAAAGGAAGTAATGCTTTCTCCCAGTGTCCACAAGGCAGGCCATATTCCCTGTCCTTTGGGAAGAAGTGCACGAATATCCACGCGTCCATACTGAAAAGATTTTTTGCCCTGGGTTTTCATACGGGCAGATGTGTAATTTCTGTTGCCAACACTCTCCCTTCTTGCCTCAATGGTTAACACGCCTCCTTCTACCCAGGCATTCTGCGCCCTGTAATATTGCCATTCATTGTTACCCCAGCCACACAAGTGCGGGCAGCCATCACCAATCTCAAATGTCCAGTAATCGGAATTAATTGAATTGCCATTAAATTCATCATGCCAAACCAAATCCCAGCCATCATAATGCAATGGGGTGGTATATCCCTGCTCTACCGGAACATCCTGGTCTGCCAGTTCAATATTAAGTTGAATAATACTTCTTAAAAACCTTCCTGAAGCACCTATTGCGCGTACATCTAATTCAAAGATTCCGGAAGTTTCAAATGTATATTCAAAAATACCGGTGGTATTGACTTCGTCCGGGTCAGGGTTATCTCCGAGACGAAACTCGTATTGTACTGTGTTGTCTGCATTGGCAAGAATGCTAACGTAACCACTGCCGTCATCGGCATAAGTTACCTCAACAACCATGTTGGCAGGATCTCCGGTATCATCAATAACATCATCCGAACATGATATAGTTAACAACAGAGAAAAAATTACAAAAAGTCTGGGAATGAAAAAGTGCATTCTTATGGATATTAAAAAAAAGGGACTGCCCGGATTATGATCCCGGCAATCCCTTTCAGATAGATAAATTATTCAAAAATCAGGTTGCGAACGTAGAAAACTCCTGTTGAAGTATGATTTCCTCCTCCAATTTGAATGAAAACCATATCCAAGTTATCACGATCATATACTGTCTGACCTTCTTCAACTGCAGAAAAAGATGGGCTATCTAAGTCAAACGTAACTGTCACCCATTCATCCAATTCTAACTCATCAGATTCATATTCAATAAGGTTTTGCCACCAATTGCCTCCGTCCCCATGGACATCTCCAAAACCAATAATAACTTTTTGGGTCAACGGATCATAAGTATTACTGCTGGGCAGATATACATCTATAGAAACTGTGGTAAAATTATCAAACAGAATATTCTTTGGTTCAGGATATACACGAAGTTGGGCTTCCTGAAACTGAGCGTCAGTTCTCTCAAATTTTCCCACTTTAGTTGCAGATGCATCTTCCGGATCGTCTTCACCAGGTGTAATGATTGATGCACCACCTAATTCACCTAAATAATCGAAACTATCAACAGATTCAAAGGTATGACCAAGTTCTGTGGGAGTTATTGTTTCAATATCTTCAATAGGCTCTTGCTCTTCTACCACGTCGGGTTCCAAGGAAGGATCGTGATAATGTGCATAAGAGAAAGACCATACAACCGTTTGATCGCCTTCATAGACAAACCAAACGTGCATATAATCATAACCATCGCGTTCTTCAATGGAGATATTGAAAGTAACACTGTTTTGAGGAATGGAAACTTCTCCGGTGGTTGCGGTTTTGGGTAGCCCAATCCAGGCACCTTCTCCAATCAATGTAACCCTATTAGTAGATGGATCATACTCAAACTGATGAGTGCCGCCTAACCATGCGCTTACATCTACGCCATCTACGTTTATCATATTAGAGGCAGTAGCTTCGAAACATGTACCCTCCAAGTCTTCAGGAAATACTCCGCCTTCGCCCCAGAAGGAGCCTTTGTCATCAAAAATATACTCCATATTTCTGGTGAAGGTAAATTCATGGAAGTATTTACAAGGACGTGAGCCGTCATTGTAAAGAGCCCACCAGTCTCGAGGAATGTCCATACTGGGGCCAACACCCATACTGGATTCTACCCGGTATAATCTCCATGTTTTGGATTCTTGTCCGGCAAGTAATGCCAAAGCTTCATCAGGATCTTTGATTTCGATGGTTTGAGTAAAGGAGGCCGAAACTCCGGCAGCATTTGATGCGGTTAATGTTACATCATAATTATCTGCTTCTTCATACACATGTACAGGATTTTCTTCGTTAGAAGTATTACCATCACCGAAATCCCAGCTGTACGAAGTTGCGTTGGAAGAGAAATTCGTGAAGATAACTTCAAGCCAGTTATCTTCACTGATTTCATATTGAAAGGTCGCAATGGGATCCTCCAAAATGGGATCATCGTCATCGCTGCAGGCTGTAAATAAAAATACAGGCAGCAGACCGAAGAGGATAAAAAATTTCATTAAAAATTTTGCTGTGTTCTTTTTCATAATTGTGTTGTTTTAGATAGTTGTTAATAAATGTTTAAAAAAGTTTTTAAATGGTTTTAAAAGGTTGATAAATAATTTATTTGCCCGCAATCGATTACGGGAATTAACAATTTGTTAACAAAGGAAATATCATTTGGATTTGGAGCCAAATTTTTATATGCATCAATAACTCAACATTAAACCAAATTGATACATCAAAAATACATCATGGTGATCTTAAACGCTTATTGTAAAGCTTTTTAAAATAAAGAAGTTTAAATTTCTGATTTTCTCAATTGTCAAATCAGGTACTGGTAAAAAAAAGGCAGGACAGAGTTTTCTAAGTCAAAAAAAACTTTGGCAAAAAATATCAGCCTGAGAAACAAAAGCTTCTATTAATAAAACTTAAAATGACATGATATATTCTATCAGGTTGGTGTCCCGGTTCAGATTTAACTTTCTCCTGAGCCTGTAACGACTTATTTCTACACCCCGAACAGATATATTCATCAGAGGTGCAATCTCTTTGGTTGAAATATTCATACGCAAATATGCACACAACCTCAACTCTTTAGGGGAAAGATCGCTGTGTTTTTCCTTGATACGGTTAATAAAATCCTGATGCACTTCATCAAAGTAACTGTTAAAAAGTTCCCAGTTCTTTTCGTTGCGCAGGTCTTTATTGACTTTCTTTAGCAGATTATTAACCACCTGTTTTTCAGGATTATCGAAAGGGATTGTTTTCATTAATTTATTCAAATCGGTCTTCAGATTGTTAAGTGCTCTGTTTTTTTGAATCAGGTGCAGTGTTGCATTTGCCAGCTCCTTGTTTTTATGCTTCATCTCTGCCTGAAGGCTTTCATTGCGCAAATGCATAATTTCCTTTTCACTCAGAGCAGTTTGCTCCTGAAAAAGTTGTTCCTTTCGGGCAAGTCTTTTTTCATGGCGTATTTTTTCTCTTTGCCTTATCTTCAGCATTCTTTTCCTGACAAAATAAAAGTTGCCTGCTATAATGAGAATAAGCAAGAAGGTATAAATCACAATTGCGGCACGTGAGCGTAAAAAGGGAGGTTCAACAATAAAATGGAAAACACTTACCGGGCTTTCAATCCCGAATGAATTCAGTGCCTTTACTTCAAACACATAACTACCTTCCCTAAGGTTGGTGTATTCTTTAAAATTAAGACCATCCCAGGATGACCAGTCTTCATCGAATCCCCTGAGCTTAAATGAGAATCTTAATTCATCAGGATTTTCAAATGCCGGTGTAGTAAACCTGAACATCACAGAATTTAAAGCAAAGGGTAACTGTATTTTACTGGTTTGTGAATCTTTAATAGCTTCATTCATGGTAAAAAAAGTAACAGGCTCCTGTCTTCCATAAAAAGATATTTCCCGGAAAAAAACCTGTTCAGGCTGGCTGTAGTCTTTGATAACAGCAGGATTATAATGTGCAAGACCATACTGTGTACCTATGAAAACATTATGAATATCCTGAATAAAAATATTTTGAAATGCAGGTATAAGAATGGTGTTGATACCGGAAAAAGGTGCGGTAATATCTCTAAAGGTGCCATCCTCCAAAAGCCGCATCACTCCAAGATAATCGATAGTGTAATACCATAAATTTCCGTAAATATCCTGATATATTTTATCAACAAACCCTTTCCCATTAAAAAGTTCATTCAACTCCTTGTGTAAGACAAATATTTCCTGAGTGTGGTCAAATTCATAAATTCCATCAGAGGCTGTAACAACCATTTTCCCATTGATTTTCTGAATGTTGTAAGGCAACTGCTCCGGTAACCCGGCATCCTCACCTCTGAAAAATTTAACTCCACCTGCATGGCTAAAGTCTTCTGAGGGTGAAAGTCTGAACAACCCCCTGTATCCATGGGATATCCATAAAAACCCATTTTCATCGGTAAACATGCTGCGACTGGATTCTCTGAATCCCTCCACTTCATCCAGCAATTGCCACTGGCTTCCACTTTTCTTTAATCTCACTAATCCTGTATATGTACCTGCAAGAATAATCTCATTCATATTTTCTGGTTTATGGAATGACCAGAAACCCCTGATATCAGATATTTTTCGGGCATTAAACCCATCGATCTGAAAACTTCCCAGATTATGTCCGCATAATAAAGTGTTGTCAATAATTTCCAATTCCCACACCTGTCCTTCAGTGCCTTTTATAAGCTGAAATTTGCTTTCATCAAAGGAATAGCTTCCCAGGGCATCAATATCGGCTGCATATAATCCCTGATTGGTGCCTACATACAAAATATCATTATGGATTAAGCTGGTATAGGCTGTTTCAATGTTGAAGTTGTAATTCAATAAGGTTATAGGTGAGCTGATTTCTATAAAGTCAATTCCATTATCAAGACCCAGCCAAAGGTTATTCCTCCGATCCTGAAATAGTGCGAGTACAGTATTGCTTTGCAATCCTTTTATGCGATTAATATGCTGAAGTATTTTCCCGTTTCTGTCGGTAATATAAACACCATTGCCAATGGAACCAAAAGCAAAACTCCCATTGGTAAGTTGCAGCCCGGAAAAAAGACTATGCATCCTTATAAAAGTGTTAACCTCTGTATTCCATACCTGCAACTCAGACCCTTCCAGTACAAAAAGACCTTCATTATTCGTTCCTATAAGAAGTTTACCTTTTTCAATCGGCAAAACAGATGTAATATCATTGCGAAAAAATACCGGATCTGAACTTAACAGCCTTAAGCTGTCATTTTCAAGAAGCATTAATCCATTGCCGCGGTCCACAATAAAATACTCATCATTTACTCTGTGCATGAAGCTAAAACTACCTTGAGGCTCAATTACCTTAATATCTTCGCCTTCAAAAATAAATATATAGCTGAAAGACTGAAAAATTATCCGGTTCTGATATTCATAAATCTTCCAAACCTCATCAAAGTTTGCGTATTTTTCAGGAATAAGATGATTAAGCGAGTTCCAAATTAAATGACCCTGTTCATCAGGAGCAAGGAATCCAATTTCTTCAAAGGCTCCCGCAAAAATTGTGTCTCCTTTGGCAAGCAATGACCTGACAACCAAATTATTGGGTAAAGAATAAACTTTCCAGCCGGTTCCGTCAAACTCCAGAATACCGTCATTGTTGGCAAAATAAAGAAAGCCCTGTTCACTTTGTGTAACCGACCAGTTTTGTGTACTTGCCTGGTAGGAGCTACGGGAATGATTTACAATGAGAGGCAAACCAATACTTTTGATTTGCGCCCAGGAATACCCTGAAACAGTTAATAGGAAAAATAAGAACAGATTTTTCAGTCCCATTTTATTATTATTTATTGGCATTCATACTATTGGTTTCAAATTTACTTATTTCCTCTTTGAGTCTTTCCAACTGATAACCTGACTTTTGCGATAATTCATGTGCAGTCAGCAAAAATTTTACATTTTCACCAATCCACTTTTGGAGACTTTCAATTTCTCTGCGGCTAACTTCTTCGTCAAGCAGCGTGAAATAATCCAATACAGCTATGGTAAAAAGCCAGTCAATAAGCTCTTCATAGCTTTCTTTACTGAAATAAGTCACATTTTCATGCGTGTTTACACCAATATAGTTGCAGATAAATTCGTCATCAAGCATGGATGCTGCCAGTTTGGTTTTCAGATGCAGTATATTTTTTCTCTGTTCTGAAAATATTTGCTTATCAGGTTGCTGAAAATTCAGTTTGCCAAAATCAAAAAGATCTGCAGAGGTATTCAGCAGTATCATCAACAAATTGATATCGTGAATGATAGCCGTATCTCCTCTGCCGGTTCGAAACAGCAATTTCTGCAACGACCAGTGTAATCTGAGCTTTTCAGTCAATACATTTTTTCGTGTATCATCCAGTTCCTGAATCAGAGTTTTTAAAGTATAATATGCCAGCAAAATGTACATGTTCTCCCGGTAAGCTGCATTGCTGCCAATGGTAAGTAGTTCATCCAGTGAAGAAACGCCTGATTTTGCAAGAAATTCCTTTAGATATTTATGTTTTTTGAAAATAAAATCATACGTTCTTTCTACATTTTTGGTTTGTATGATAAAATTTTCAGCCAGGACCTCTGGTTCCGAAGTATTAAGATAATCATACTCCCTGATTTTTTCGATCAGTGCTTTAAACCGCCCGCGAAGCAATTTGTATCCCAGTTTCTCTGATTTACCCCTGTTCTCATCAAATATCCTGTTGAGCATGAATTGAATAATATCTTCTGAAAACAATGCTTCAAAAGCTTCATGCAATGGTTGCAATCGCATTTCTTCCATTTCCCTTTCAACCGAAGCTACACCTGTACCTCCAATTTTCCAGTAAACTTTTTCATACTCTCCGGTTTCATCATAAATTTCTCTGAACTCCCAGAACAAGCGGTACTCAAATCCATTGAGATCCCAGTGAAATCCGTTTTCATGGATTTCTCTTCCTTTTTTCAGGTACTCGAGTCCGGATATATGTTCGCGAAAAGCATAGAATATTCGGTCGTCCCCTTTGATATTCAGGGCTTGAGCCAGGCTTACTGTTACCGGTTCTTTCTTTTTACCTGTGTAGGTTAATTTGGGAGCAGAAAAATGAATCCGGCCCCGGGCCTGTTCATATTTGTTGTTGTAAAGAACAAGAGCCCTTTCCTCTCTGAACCGGTTGGTAAAGGCAAATACATTCTCATTTATATTGCCATAGCCATCGATGTAGTCAAAAATATTGAAATGATAAACCTCGCTGAAGAGGTATCGCTTGTGTGTAACCGGGAATATTTCCTTTTCATGTTTTTCAACCAGCCATGGATTGGGTTCTTCATTGTAATAAGCACGCTGATACTCCATTCCGTATTTTTCACTGTAACCTTCAATCTGCCCGTGGGCAAACATGGGTAAACCCGGTAAGGTGTTCATTAGCATACAAACTCCGAAATATTTATCGCCGGTATCAAACTGCCGGATGGCAGTTTCCTCATCGGGGTTGCTCATGAAATTGACATAGCGCTTCAGAATTTCAGGCTCAAATTCCAGCGTATTGGTAATCAGGTCGCGGTATTTTTCATTTTCTTCGTTTTTGAGCATATGCATGAATGCGGAATTATACACACGGTGCATGCCCAGGGTACGAACAAAATACCCTTCCATAAACCAGAAAGCTTCGGCCAGCAGCAGGGTTTCGGGCAATTCGGCATTCATTCGGTCAACCACTTCGCGCCAGAACTCAACGGGGAACATGGCATCAAATTCTCTCTGGGTCATGGCATAATCAGCACGCGAAGGAATATCTCCACCTGTGCCCGGTCGCGGGTACCAAAGCCGCGAGAAATGTTTTTTGGCCAGAGTCATGGCGGCATCGAAGCGAATGATGGAAAACCTGCGTGCCACTTCAAAAATTTTCTGAATAACGGCCTCGCGTACCTCATGCTTGAGCATGTCAAGCTGGGCAGTGTCATTCCAGGGCATTACGGTACCATCGTTACCATGATAAATGTAACGGGTTTCACCGGTCTTTTTATTGATCCGCTGAAACACCACTGCTGCATCCGTTTTGCTAAAATAACCATCTTCAATCCTGATATCATAATCGGGATGCTGCGACAGATTTTCACCATTAAAGGTATAACCCGGAAAAGGTGGTGCCGGTGCCTGAATAAAGTAATC
>REDJ01000239.1 GCA_007693555.1 Bacteroidota bacterium | reverse complement strand
GCGGTAAAAGGAAAAATATTATGATAGTACAAAAAGAAACAGCCATAAAAACCATCCAGTCCCACCAGGGAGAATTCGCCGAGGTAAAAAACCCTTCGTATGTTTATCCACCGGTGGAGTATTACCCGCTTGCCCGTCCCTTAAAGAAAGTAAGTGAACTCAAGGCTGCATTGATGGATATGGACGGCACCACCACAACCACCGAGGTACTTTGCATCTATTCATTGGAAATGATGGTACGACGGATGAGCGGACTATTTAATACAGAGCAATGGCAGGGCGTTAATCACCGCAAGGATTTGCCCTACATCATTGGCAACAGCACCACCAAACATGTGGAGTATCTGCTCCATAAATATGGCAGGCTGCTAAATCAGAATCACATCGCACAGGAATTTTTTCTTGCAGCACACTGGACCCTTACACATGGTATGGACAAACAACGCAAGGCCGAAGTGATACAAAACCTGAGAAAACTTAATCTTAATGATGTCATTGGGGAGATACATAAGGGCATTACCGGGGAAGAGCTGATTGAGCTTTATGATTCTAAAATTACAGAACTGAGTTTTACCATGAACGTAAATCTTGGTATCGATATCTATTATGAAACCTACCATCGTATCCTGGCCAAACTAAAGCAGGGTAAAAGCAGAGAAGTGCGTATACAGGTATTCGGAGATGCAGAATCCGATGAAAACCTGATCTCTCCCATGCCCGGGATCCCTTTTCTTATACCGCTTATTAAAGGCTGGCTGGGGGAAGAAGCCGGCTGGATGGTCAATGAACTTTTTTTCGAGTATGAAGCTGCCACCGGTAAAAATCTCACGATACCACAAAAGCAGGAACTCGCCCGGAAAATTACAGAAATGGGAATCGCCTTTGAAAAACAACCGGTAAAACTGGGACTGGTTACTTCTTCCATTTTTTATGAAGCGGATATCGTGATTCAGGAAGTGCTTGGAGTGATGAAAACGGTTGTCCAAAGGAGTCAGCTCAGCTCAGCCCGTAAGGAAAAGATACTGAAGGCCTACGAAGATTATCACAATGTGTATGATACCTTTGTAACGGCCAGCGACTCCAGCGAAATACGCCTGAAACCCCACCGCGACCTTTATAGTATTGCCCTGCACAGGGCAGATTTGATGCCCGAAGATTTCGATAAGGTCGTAGGGTTTGAAGACAGCCAGAGCGGCACTGTTGCCATCCGCGCCGCCGGTATTGGCTGCTGCGTGGCGGTTCCCTTCGCCCAAACCAGTGATCATAACCTGGATGCGGCTGCACATATTTTGCCAGGCGGCATTCCCGAAGCCATCATAGATCACAACCTGTTTCTCTGATGACTAATATCAAAAATCCGAACCGAGGCGCAGCCGAGCTCAGCGAAGCTAAATCCGAAATCCGAAATCAAAAATCTGAAATCCATAAAAATGAGCAATAACATCTTCCACATCATCTCCAATACCCACTGGGACCGCGAGTGGCGCTTCCCCTTTCAACGCAACCGGCAAATGCTGGTAGATATGATTGATGCGGTGCTTGAGATCCTTGAATCGGAGCCGGAATACCGGGCTTTCCATCTGGATAGTCAAAGCATTGTGCTGAAAGACTACCTGGAAATAAAACCACAGAACAAAGAACGCATCATCAAACTCACCAAAGAAAACCGGCTGTTGCATGGCCCCTGGTACATTTTGCCTGAAGAGTTCCAGGTGGGTGGTGAAAACCATATCCGCAACCTGCTGCTGGGCCATAAAATCAGTCAAGCCCACGGGGGTGTTTCCAAAATCGGGTATTCACCCTTTTCATGGGGACAGATCTCCCAATTACCACAAATCTACAGGCAGTTCAATATTGACCTGATCATGTTTTATCGGGGAATTAACTCCATTGATAGTCCCAAGGCAGAATTCCTGTGGGAAGGAGCCGATGGCACCCAGATGGTCTCTTCGCGCTTCAGCACCATGCCCCGCTACAATTTCTATTTCTATATCTACCGTCCGGCGGTGCACAACGAAGGATTTTATGATGTGGAATACGACTGGAAAAAAGGGGGAACACCCTTCCATTTTGCCGATGGCATGCAGCAGGATGAAGACTACTTCATCATCT
The DNA here is from genome assembly GCA_007693555.1 of Bacteroidota bacterium. Lineage (GTDB taxonomy): Bacteria > Bacteroidota > Bacteroidia > Bacteroidales > UBA7960 > SKVR01. Next base: position 2,463 of record REDJ01000239.1, on the reverse strand, counting down.
CACCACACACAGACTTCTACCCCGAAAATATTGAGCCCCGGGTTAACAAAATCATCGAAGACCAGGCCCGTGATTTCACCACACCCCATAAAATATGGATGGAAGGCCATGACTCATCGGGTCCAAACCGGCAAACGCTGGATATCATCCGCCAAATCCGCAAAAAGATGCCCCATCTTGATGTGCGCCACTCCACCCTGGAAGAATATGCAAAACATATTGCCGAATCGGTGGATGTGGAAACCCTGAAAAAAGTTTACGGAGAAAGGCGCAGCGCCCAGAACAACAACCGCTGCGGTAATCTTTTCGGTTATACCACTTCTGCCCGTATGTACCTGAAGCAGGCCAACTTCGATGCCGAGCGCTGGATTCAGTATTACGCCGAACCCTTCAACATCTTCTCGGGAATGTTGGGCCGCGACATCAACGACCAGTATACCCAGACTGCCTGGGAACTCATCGTGCAGAACTCAGCCCATGATTCAATCGGTGGTTGTTCTCTCGACCGCATCCACGAAGACATGATGCTACGCTACAAGCATGCAGTGGAGATTTCCAAAGGGGTATTCGAGCGCTCACTGAAGTCGCTGCTTCCCAAAATGAACACTTCTGCATTTTTAAAAGAGAATGAATCCGACATTTTCATCACAGCCGTCAATGCCACAAACTATATGTGCAGTGATGTGGTGGAAGCCTTTGTGGATATTCCTGTGTCGCTCGACAAGGGAGATTTTGATGTGTATGATGAGCAGGGGCACAAACTTGAAAAATCCATCATTTCCCGCGAAAACCACCAACCTGTGCTGGAACAGATGATCAACCGGCCCATGTTCTTCAATATGGTTCGCTACCGGGTCTGGATACAAATGAAGGATGTTCCGGCATTTGGTCTCAAAGCATTTAAGGTGGTACCGGTTGAAGCAGCGGAACCTGCTATAGAATCGTCCGAAGACAACCTGATTTTGCAGAATGCTTTCCTGAATGTAAGGGTACGCGAAGATGGTAGTCTGGATATTACCGACAAGCAAAACAATGTATCCTATGAAGGTGTAGCCTGGTTTGAAGACCACGGAGATGCCGGTCATGCGTGGGTGCTTACGCCTGTGGAACCCACCATCAGCACCCGCGGCACAAAACCTGATATCCGGAAAAGTTTCACGGGTGAAGTGTACAACGAAATTACAATTACCCACAAGCTGATGCTTCCGGCCAATCTTAAGTCCCGCAAGGAGAACATAGGCGAAATGCTGGAAAATACCATCGTGTTGAAAGTAGGACTGGCCAAGTCGCAAAGGCATCTCAGCCTGGATGTGAAGGTAAACAATACCAGCGAAAGCCACCGTCTGCGCATGATGATACCCACCCGCCTGAATGCCACCCACTCCTTTGGTGAAGGACAGTTTGACGTGGTGAAACGCAGCCTTGAGCGGCCCGATACATCCGACTGGATTGAGCAGCCCATGTACGATTTTCCCATGCACCATTTTGTGGATATCAGCGACGGACATAAGGGCATTGCCGCCCTGGTGGACGGACTTAAGGAATACGAAGTTTTACCCGATAAAGACAAAACGCTGGCCATAACCCTTTTCCGCACGTTTGAATACAAGATCAATCCGTCTGCACCACAGGATTATTCTCATGAAAAGGGAGCCCAAATGCTTGGAGAGTCAAGTTACAGACTGGCGCTTTATCCCCATGCAGGCGACTGGCAGCAGGGTAATATGTACCGCGAAGCATTCCTGTTCAACTACCCCCTTCGCCTGGTTCAGACCGGAAAACTGCAGGGAGAACTGGGTACCGAAGCTGCTTTGATGAAAATCACCCCCGAAGAACTGATTTTCGGCACTATGAAACTGCCGGAAAGTGAAGAACCTGGTACCTTCGTGCTGCGGCTTTACAATCCGACTGCCGATACTGTTGAAGGGCGAGTGGAGATTCTGAAAGAGATCACTTCCGTGGAAAAGATAACACTGGAGGAAATTGCTGGGGAAACGGTTTCAACTGAAAATGGAAACAGCTTTGGCGTGCAGTTGAAGAGTAAGGAAATTGTGAGTTATAAAGTGAGATATAGTTAGAAATGTGGCGGGGCCACTTAGAGTGGCCCCGTCACAAATTAAACTTCGGTCTTCCGTCTTCGGTCTTCCGTCTTAAAGAAAAATAATAACACCAAATATCTATAAATATGATCAAAAACGACTACGGCTATTTTACAGAAGATTTCAGAGAATTTGTGATCACCAACCCGGAGACCCCGCGTCCCTGGTTCAATTATATGTGGAATGAGCATTATGCAGGGCTGGTAAGCCATAGCGGCGGCGGTTTTTCTTTCCTGGAAACTCCGCGCGACAACCGCATCTCGCGCATGCGATACAACTGCCTGCCCTGGGACCGACCCGGACGTTATATACTGGTAAAGGACACCGAAACCGGCGATTACTGGTCTCTTAGCTGGGCACCCAC
>REDJ01000075.1 GCA_007693555.1 Bacteroidota bacterium | reverse complement strand
AACTTAAATTCCTGCTGCAGGAGCATTACACCGAAACACTGAGTCCCGGTATCCGCCATTCGTTGCGGAGGATGCTGGAAGAATCAGGCCCACCAGCCCGGTGAAATTAATCTCCCTGATCAGTATTATCCTTGCAGAATTAACGAAATTTTCGGAGTCTTTTTCTCTACCTGAGAAACATAGGAATAAATATTAAAACCAGAATTACTGCGGTAATCTACCAGTAGTAAACCGATATTCTAACCTGAGTATTTTTTCTAAATGCAAAAATTATGAGTTTTACATAAACGAATGAACTATAATTAATTTTAAAACAACTGTTTTGAAATTTGGAGTGGCTATTGATTAAGCCCTCAAAAATTGGTATATTTAAGAAAGATTAGAAAAATATTTGCAGTGAGAAAATGGATATGAATACAACAATTGTTTTTAAACCCCATCCCTTACTTTTACCACTCATAAACATGATCATGGTAAAAGATGTGTTACCCTGGAAAGATACATCCAGGAAGGTATACTCTTATCCACCAACACCTGAACATTGCATCTTTTTATATTTGAACAGTCCCGTACGAGCAAAGAAACCTGGTGAGCCGGAGTTCACCAGGCGCTCTGCCTGTGTTGTTGTGGGGCCTCAGGTTACAACTGTTGATCTGGAATTGTCGCAGGATCACCGTGCTGTAATGATCGGTTTTCAACCAGGTGGCTTATATCGTTTTCTGGGATTGCCCATGACGGAGCTCTTTGATGATGGGTTTGACGGATTTGATATTCTTGACAAGGATATTATTAATTTGATTGATGAATTAAGAGAAATCAAACAGCCTGAAAAAATCAATGTAAAAGTGCAGACATATCTCCTTAAGAAGTTGCAGAAAGTTCGCGAATTGTTGCCGTTTGATAAGGCTATCGGTCGGCTACAAAAAGCCGGGGATAATTATCCGATTGGTGATGTGGCGTGGGATGCATGTTTGAGTATCAGGCAATTTGAACGTAAATGCCATGAGCGCCTGGGAATGAGTCCTAAACTGTATTCCAGGATTGCTCGCTTCTCAAAAGCCTACCGGATGTTTGAGGCAAACCAGCATCTCACATGGACACAAATTTCCTATTCCTGTGGTTACTTTGATCAAATGCATCTTATCAGGGATTTCAAAGAATTTACAGGCGTCACTCCTAAGCTTATGAGCCGGAAACTTGCCAGCAACGGGTTGAAATTCCAGGCTCCTTTACACATATAATTTCTCATCTGTGTTTTGTCGTTTTTTTACTATTTTTTGGCCCCTTCCGAAAGCTAAATTTACATAGTATAAAATCATAAAATTTTTTAATCATGAAAAACTATGTAAATCTTTTCAACAGTGGTGCAGGATATTTTTTATCCGGACTTTTCAAAATGCAAACTTCAAAACTCCCGGGTTTAATCATTGGCCTGTTATTATTCATTCCCTTGTCATGCGATGGCACTGAAGAAAACCCATCTTTGACCGATTTGGAAAAAGCAAAAATGTCATTTGATAGTCTCCTGGAAGATCCGGAAAATATGGTAATTTCTTTTCCTGATGAAGACCCGGGTATACCGATTTATGCCCGTGTGGGTCCTATCCTTAATCAATTCTTTGTAGCCGGCAATCAACTGGTAATACCTTTTTACCGAAATCCGGAATGTATTCCTGACAGTTTCAATTTGCTGAATTATTATGATCCTCCGGTTGCATTCGGGTGTGAATTAATGGTGCAGGGCAGGTTTGTTATTGAAAAAGATGCCGAAGAAGGACAGTTTCCCATTATGGCACATACAACAGGTTCAGAAGTTCCCATCTGGATTGTCGACTGGACCGGCTTCCAGTCTTTAAGGGCAAATGGTGCAATTACTATTGTTAATCTAGAAGAATTAAACCCCATAAAAGCAACTGCCCTTCAGTTTGACGAGTACCTTTCACCACGAATAAATGAGCATCAGGTAATCATTGAAGCCAAAGGAATTGTAGCGGGTACTGACCAGAAGTTTCTGTTTCAACTTACCCACCAGGTGGATAAAATTAAAGCGATTTTGCTGGAAATAGAATAGGTTTATTTGCTATATGTTATCCAGTGTTGTATCCTTTTTTCTGTTTCCTCTCTTGGGATTTTGAGTTTGGGGTTTATCTGATCTAACTCCTGAAGTTTTTCAATTCCGGTTTTAATTGTAATACAACCCTGCTCAATCAAAGCATCAAATACCCAGAGATGCCCGTGCACCTCAATATGTTTTTGTCTGGCAAATTTGCGCAAAGCATTGTCAGATGTCAATAATGAAGCATTGAGGTTTTTAGCGAAAACCAATGCCGAGCAATCTTTGTCAGAGAGTTGGGGTTTCTCTTCCTGAATTTCAATAATTTGGAACATTTCATCGGCACTTAACTCATCTACCATAAGCCTGCCTGAGTCAATATACGGCTGCAATAATTCTACCTGTTCATCATACAATTCATTCTCAATGATCAGGTTCGTTGAATGAAACTCCCAGTTAAGGCTGAAAAATGCATCAACCAATTTAAGTTTTATAATATCGATTAATATGTTTGCATCATTGACTACTACAATCATATGGTCATAAATTGGTCGCGAAAACTGGCAAGCTTGATATTTGCCAAACTTGCAGCTTTGCTCATGGTAATTATTTCTTCTGCAGTAGCCCTGAACAAAAGTTGGTTGAACCTGGTGGAAATCTCATTGCCCCCGTATTCGCCGAAACCTTTTTCCATTTTGTGGTCTTCATGTTTGTTTACCCATATCCTGAAATTAACAAACTGATCATTTGAAATGATTTCCAGATCCTTTGCCCTTGCCATGATAGCTTGTATGGAAATTCCATAGGATTCTTTAATGTAAATCAATTCATTTAAACTGATATTATGCCTTTTTATCCCCAACTCCTGGAAAATTGCATCTCTGGGTAAAAGCATGGCACCGGCAAATCTGTGGCAGAGTTTCTCATTTTGTTTGGGTTGTAAGGTTGGGTCGAAGTTTAAAAGCAAGTGACCTAACTCATGTAATGCAGTAAATCTTTTACGGTCTGCCAAAAAGGATTTATTGACCACAATCACAGGGATTTTTTCATTGGCAAACCCTGAAAGGCCATCAAAACCTTCATCAGTATCCAGTTCGACTACCTTTATTTCTTTGTCCTCCAGCAGTTCAATTACATTGGGAATGGGGTTGGTGCCCAAATCCCACAAATCCAGTAAATCCTCAACGGCATTTTCAACATCGTCGCCGGTTAGAATAGTGTGATTCTCAATAGGGTTGTAAAATTGTGGTGGCAGGTTTAGATAACTCTCAAGTTCCAGGTATCTTTCAATGTTTTCCATAATACTTTCCTTAATGCTATGGAGTTTCTTTTTGGGCAGTCTGCTTTTTTTTCTGAACTCGAGCTGACTGATTTCAATATTCTGTGGCCGAAGAAAATAGCCGGTTTTTACATTCAGTGCTTTAGCAAATGCCAGCAGGGTCTTGCCATCAGGCATCAATTGCCCGTCTTCATACTTCTTAATAGCAGTATGGCTTACAATCCCTTCAAGTTTAGCCGATAATTCTCTTAGGGAAAGACCGGCCATGATCCTTGCGGATTTAATTCGGTTGCCGACTTGTTCTCTCATAATTAGGTTTTTTGGTTTACAAATATACAAAAAAAATATGAATTGTAAACCTTTTTTTGATATTGGAATAGGGAGGATTTTATAGCTACCTGACAGTGTTTAATATCAGGTCTTTTGTTAAAATTTGAAAGGCTAATAATTCACATCCCCCTTCCACTTCTCCAGCGAAACGGCAATACGGGCTGCTATGGGGTCTTCACAAAACTATTTTATCCCGATTCTTCTCAAAACCCGTCGAATTCGACGGGTTTAGAATCCGGATTATGAATATATTGCCAAAAGCCAGGCAACTCAATTATAATACAACTTTATCTGCATATCTACCAAAGAAAATGAAACTTTATGATCAAACAACCTGCTGATTTAGAATAACATCAACCGTGGTTCATCTTCCATCCTGCCCTGCTCAGGGAATTTTTCCGAAAATAAAAAAACCTTCGCCGGAATTACCAGCGAAGGTTTTTAGGGTTGTGGAGCTGCAAGGGAATGAACCACTAACTTTAGAGCACTGAAAAACAGGCAATAAATAATTGCTAAAGCGGCAAGGTCACCTGCAAGGTCACCTCATCATGTTTTTTAAGGCTGAAAAATATTTTTTGAAAGCTTTGAAATGAAATGATGCGTGGGTGGTTTTTTGGGGGTTGTTGGTTAAATAGGGGAGGAGCCGTTTTTTCCCTGATGCCTTTTTCCGGACTTGTTTAGGCTTAAGGGAAGAAAGGGATTCTTGCTGATACTTAAAGTTTGGCTTGTGTCTTAACCTTTTCCAGCTCTTCTATCATCTCATACATGTTGGACGATGGATTATTGAACAGTTTCAACTTTCTGCCTCGTTCGCATGCTTTGGACTGATTTGTTGTAAGCTTTTCTTCCAATCGATTATCAATTGCTCCTTTATGGTAGTTGTTTCGATTCCGGTTTTCAATTTCTTTTATGTAATCTTTCCCATTGATGAAGGTTGT
>REDJ01000237.1 GCA_007693555.1 Bacteroidota bacterium | reverse complement strand
CCGTCTTCCCTGATGTAGAGTCCATGCTGAAACTCTCCGGGTAGTTTTACTTCGTAAAGAAATTCTGCAGTGTGAATCTGCCAGGGTTCGCTTAGCCTATAGGCTGCTAAATTATCTGTGTATCTTCCTGTTATGAAAACAACGTTACCATCGGGTTTCCAATAGGTAGAACGGGCATTCTCGGTTTCATTGGAGATATCGAGATATTTTCCTGAATAAACAAAATCTTTTAGAAAATATTCTGTTGACTGATTTAATGCCTGAGACGGGTTGATTTTCTGTGATTTACACCCGGTAATCAGCATAAAATTGCCCAGAAGTATTAATACGAAAAGCTTGCGAAAGGGAAGTTGTTTCATTTTTTTCATAAAAAACTGGTTACAGAAATTTCCGGAGAAAAATTTCATCAAAGATGCATCAAATAAAAAAAACCGGGGTTAAGTTAATGTTAAGAGTTGCTTTTTTCGCAAGATTATAGAGAAATCTTATTCCTTTAATTGATTTACAACTATCCATGCCATAAACCCCATACCGGTTTCCAGGGCTTTCTCATCAATATCGAAGGTAGAAGTGTGTACATTGGAAGTGACACCTTTTGCTTTGTTTCCGATTCCCAGGCGGTAAAAGCAGGCAGGAATTTTCTGGGAATAGAAGGCAAAATCTTCGGCGGTCATGGCAAGGTCAAGTTCTACGATGTTTTCCTTACCCAGATATTCTGAAGCATAATCACGGAAATGATTACTAAGGAGTTCATCATTCTTTAAAAAAGGATATCCTTCTTTGATCTCTATTTCGCAGTTTCCGCCCATGCTTACAGCAACGCCTTGTGCTATCTGACTTATTTTTTCATGGGCTTCAGAGCGCCATTTTTCATTGAAGGTGCGAAAAGTACCGTCAATGGTAACAGTGTCGGGGATAACATTCATCCGGCCATCACCTATGATACGTCCGAAGGAAAGAACGGTGGGTATCCAGGGCGTGTTATGGCGACTTACAATTTGTTGCAACGCCACCACAATATGCGAAGCAATCAGCACCGGGTCAATGGTGAGATGGGGTGTGGCAGCGTGTCCGCCTTTGCCTTTCACAGTTAAGTACACTTCATCGGTAGATGCCATGTACATTCCGCTTCTTATTCCAACCTTACCGGCTTCAATCTGGGGAGCCACATGTTGCCCGAAAATAGATTGTGGAGCCGGATTTTCAAGAATACCTTCGCCGATCATCAGGCTGGCGCCACCCGGGTAGCTTTCTTCGGAAGGTTGAAAGATCAACTTTACAGTTCCTCCCCAATGCTCACGGGTGTTATGCAGAATTTTTGCTGTACCCAGCAGTGATGCCATATGCGCATCGTGTCCGCAGGCATGCATGACGCCCGGATTCAGCGACTTATAGGCTGCATCATTGGCTTCTTCAATAGGTAGCGCATCCATATCGGCCCGCAGTGCAACAACTTTTTCTCCGCCCTGCATTCCATGAATAAGAGCTACAATGCCGTTCTTTGCTATACCCGATTGATAAGAAATGCCAAAGGAATCCAGCTTTTCTATGATAAATTTTGCAGTCTGATGTTCCTGCATGGAAAGCTCCGGATATTGATGAAAATGCCTGCGTATTTCCTGCACTTCAGTAAAATACTCCGAAGCCAGCTGTTTTATTTTCTCTTTCAAATCTATTCCCATTTTCCTATTTTCTCAATTTCTTACTTTCTTACTTTCAATCCAAAAGTAACGCATTAAAAAGCAACTTATAAGTTATGGCAGTAGATGACCGGAATTGAGGATTAAAGGATGACAAAATGATTTGCCCTTTCCCTTTCTGTACCCAAACCAGTGCCGCTTCCTTCTTTAACAGGTCTTCCTTTTCGGCATAACCGCTCATCAGGATATTGTCTTCTGCAAATGTGGCAATAACCCGCCTGTCCATATCAAAATAAGGAATACTGGTGCGGAAAACGGGTGTACCACGATGAAATACCCCTAACTGTGAAGGCATGCCCCAGGTGAGGGGATGATTCTGCCTGAGATTGATTCTGAGCAATGATCCGGGTATATACAATCCTTGTGATGAGAGTTGATTACCTATATCATTTACCGGCAAAATGAATTCTTCCTTTTTTTCATTTTCACCAATGGAAATAACACCCATAAACAGTTCAGTGGCAGGACCCCAGGCCATAGCTTTGCCGCCATTATTGATGAACTGCATGAGATTATCAAATCCCTTTTTCTCCATGCCTTTGGAATATTCGGGGGGATAACGTGATGGGAACGCTTGTCCCGCCCTTTCGATTTTTCCTGTCATATATATTGATTTGGCACGGTCGGTGAAAATGAGAATATCAAAATTGCGCTGCAGGTTAACTGTTTGCAGTTCATCGGGTCTGAGAACCGTGTATGGAATGCCGTATTGGTCAAAAATGAAGCGCGTCCAGCCTCCGTCCATATCATGAAACCATGTTTCTACAAGTCCGACACGCGGTGACTTCATCCTTTCAGAACTCACCACAGGCTTTTCATTTGTGTATGCCGGGCTTACCAACAGTTCTTGTTCTACCCGGCTGTATCTCCTGTTTACAGGTATGAGAAAACTTCCGGCCGGAAACTCTTTCCCATCCAGAGAAAATGCTTCCCGGGTACGTTCCACATTTATTCCTTCTTTCAAAGCATGGAAGGCAGCTTTGTAGCTTTCATTGTGAGCCGATGAAAATATAGCCCAGTTGCGAACCTCAGTAGTCAGATCTTTCAATGTAAAAGGAATTCTAATCTGTTCAAGCTTTTCGTCTATACCGGCAACCGGAGTGTTGATTTCCACAGCTTCTACCCCACGATGGAGGGGCAGGGACCATGACGTGATGTCATAAGGACGGATGAGCTCACCGTTGGGAGTATAATGCCTGGCCGGGAATTTCTGAGCTTCGAGCACTTCTTTAATGAAAGCACGATAGGGTTGGGCAAGCGGAATTACAACATCACCTGCCCTGAAATTCCTGTTGTTCAATTCGATGTTTTCTGTAAGTCTGTAAGATTTCACCCCATGCATATCCAGCAGGTTTACCAATACTGCCATCTCACTTAAATCATGTTGCTTTTGTGGAAGAATATAATAATAGGGTGCTTCTTCCTTGCCCCGTCGTATCTCTCTGCGGCTCACATCATTCCTGAACTGAAGGATTTCATTTTTGTGAATGGCCGAAGTATGCAGGTAGGAAAGTGTATTTTCAAACTCGTATTTCAGAATATCTGACAATCTCCACCAGCCGCCTTCCCAGGGTTTGGGCAGGTTAATGCTGATTGCATATTCACCCAGTCCTTTCCCAATGGTACGAAGTTCGTTGGGTTCCACATAAATGGGTGTAGCAATATTTACGCTGGCGGCTTCCGATAACATCCCGATAACTCCTTTCCAGATGGAAGTTGTGGTTGCGCCCGGCCAGTAATCATCAAAAAGATAGTTCACAGAAACACTTGCCAGACCGGCATCGGTCATTTCCGTTAAGGTGCGCGAACCATACACACGCATCCAGTTCCAGATCCCTGCATCCACATTTTCTGCAATGGGGTCATGGGGTGGAGATATGTAAAATCGGGGACCGTAGGAGCCCATCTGGTGTCTCTCAACCATGGCCTGCGGGAACCATTTGGTGGAGTAGGTTTCTGCCACTGCCTGGTTTTCGCTTTGTGTTAAGGTAATGAAATCACGATTGATATTATGACCCACATATTTATGGTAAACACCCGGCATATTACTGGTTTCAAGCACAGTGCCCTTGTGCTTGTTGTAATGTTCAACAATCATGTTCATGCCATCGGGATTGTGGGGCAGAAACATAGCAACAGTGTTTTCCATTATTTTGCTCCTGCGGGGATCGTTACCGGCAATGAGTTCATAAACAATAAGGGGTAAGGCCTGAACCGGACCAACCTCATTGGCATGCATACTAAGTGTCGATAAAAAGAAAACCCTGCCATTTTCCAACAATTCATCACGGCTTGTTCCTTCCGGAATATCATCCATAGCTAGTTGCCGGTTGATCTCGCGCAAATTTTCAAGGTTTGCAATATTTTCGGCCGATGAAACAAAAATATTGTACATCGTTCGTCCGAGCTCTGTTCTGCCCGTTTCTTCCATATGCACCATGGGTGAACTATCAGCCAGCTTCTGCATATAGCTGATCAGATCTTCATATAAAAACATCATCCGGTCATCACCAGGGGTAAAGCCGAAATGATCTCTCGGAGTGGGAATCTGCGCTGATGAATGGGCTGCAACGAAAAAAAAGGCCAGCAAAATAGCCATCAGTTTTGGGGAAGTCATATTTTTCATCATATGTTTTGATTTTTAAAGGGCTAAAAGTAAGAAAAATAATGAAACATTAAAATGAAGATGAATAAAAGCAATACAGGCAGGCTTTAAAAGAGATGTTTTGCAGCTTCAAATTATTTTTCAATTAAATTTGCCATAACGAATGAAATAACTATTTTTGCACACTCAAAAAAGTAAGGGTCGATAAAGTTCATTGAAACCTTGCCACGGAGAGGTGGGTGAGTGGCTGAAACCACCAGTTTGCTAAACTGACGTAGGGGTAACCCTACCGGGGGTTCGAATCCCCCTCTCTCCGCAA